>CAZROZ010000131.1:416-5488 GCA_964601745.1 uncultured Lachnospiraceae bacterium
CACCTCTGGAGGAGATGAACGAGTCAGGCTCCACTGCAATCCCCCAGGGAGAGATTGCATTTCAAGATGTGACGTTTTCTTATTCAGAGAATGAGCCTGCTTTAAAGAAGGTCAGTTTTACCATCCCTATGGGAAAAAATGTGGCCATTGTGGGACCCTCCGGCAGCGGAAAAACAACGGTTTTGCGGCTCCTGGAGCAGCTGTATGAGCCGGCTTCCGGTTCTATCACAGTGGGCGGGGAACCCATTCAAACCCTGCGAAAAGAAGCCTGGCGTTCGCATCTGTCTTATGTAACCCAGGACGCCACCCTGTTCAGCGGCAGTGTCCGGGAGTGCCTGACCTATGGGACAAAAGAAGCGGTGAGTGAGGAGCGGCTGGCGGAGGTCACGAAGCTGGCCGGGGTCTACGATTATATCATGGAACACGGAGGCTTTGACGCGCAGCTGTCCATCTGGGGCAGTGCCATGTCCGGCGGGCAGCGCCAGCGCTTGGTGATCGCCAGGGAGCTTCTTCGGGATGCGGATATTCTCCTGCTGGATGAGCCCACCAGTGCTCTGGACGCGGGAACCGCGGCTGCGATCAGCGACACCATCTACCGCCGGTTTGCCGGAAAGACGGTGATCACGGTCACCCATGAGCTGAGTTTCATCTCCGGCGCGGATGAGATCGTGGTGCTGGAGGATGGAGAAGTCGTCGGCACAGGGACCCATGAGAAATTGATGGAAACGTGCCCTATTTACAGAGATCTGGTGGAAGAACAATCGTATCAGGAGGTGTTCGGTCAATGAAGAAGGAAGAAACCTACCGTCCGGAGCGGGCGACGATAAAAGAATATATCGGTATTTTTAAAGGAATCCGCATTCCCTGGCTGATGTATCTCATGATGATTGTCTGTACCGTGGCCATGACATTGGTCAGCATCAACATGGCATATTTCACCGGAGACGCGGTGGATGCGCAGGGAAATGTACCCACAGCGCAGCTGGTCAGCTATGCCGTCGGTTATTTCGCCCTGGGAGGAATTTCCGCCCTCAGTACCATCTTTTCCGGCGTCGCCAATGAGCGGGTGAATCTGGGACTGCGGCAGAAATTGTGGCGCAAAATCATCTATACCAAGCAAAATTGCTACGACAAGGACGGCGGCGAGACGCTGGTCAGCCGGGTAACCACCGACTGTGATTATGCCAGCAGCCTCTTCACGGTTCTCGTTGACATGCTCACGATGCTGCTCAGCGTGGGAATGTATCTGAGTCAGATGTATCAGCTGAACAGGGTCCTGGCCAATTCCATGCTGATCCTCATTCCGCTCAGTATTCTGATCGGAATCGTCTACAGCAGAATGAAATATTTCATCGCCCAGAAAATGCAGGCGATGCTTGCAAATTCTACCAGTTATCTGATCGAGCGGACCAGGAATCTGGCTCTGGTCAAGACTGCCAACGCGCAGCAGACAGAGGTGGAGATCGGGGAGGAAAAATTCCAGCAGCAGTATGAAATGCAGATCAAAAATTCCATGATGTACACCTTGTACGGCGCACTGCAGAGGGTCTACAGCATCATCAGTATCGCGATTCCCTTTGCTGTCGGCGCGGCGCTGGTGGCATCCGGGAAAATCACGGCGGGAGAAGTCATTGTCTTCTATCAGATCGCGGGTACGGTGGGAACCAGTTACACGAATATCATTGACTTTGTGGGAACGGTTCGTCAATCTCACGGCGCTCTGGTCAGAGTCATCAATGCCATGAAACTGCCTGATGAGCAGGATGCGACGGGAAAATCCATGGATGAGCCGGACGCGGATCTGACCTTTGAAAAGGTGTCCTTTGCCTACGATGCGGAGCCAGTGTTAAAAGAGATCGTCTGTACTGTGCCGAAGCATCAAGTGACCGCCATCATCGGTGCCAATGGTTCCGGAAAGAGCACGCTTTTCAAGCTGATGGAACGGCTCTACGATCCGGATACCGGGGTGATGCGCTTCGGAGAAACCGATGCCAGGGAGTATGATGTACACTCCTGGCGGAAAGCGTTCGCGGTGGTTGCCCAGGACAGCCCCTTGATGGAGGGGACGATCCGGGAGAATATCTGCTACGGGTGTGACCGCACTGTGACGGAGGAAGAGATGATCCAGGTAGCGAAATTGACGAATGTGTACGATTTTGTCTCTAAGCTTCCGGATGGATTTGACACCAGAGTAGTTTCCGGTGGTCAGAATTTCTCCGGCGGCCAGCGGCAGTGTATCGCCATTGCCCGGGCGATGATGTGCAATCCGGATTATCTGCTCCTGGATGAGGCCACCAGCAATCTGGATGTCAAGGGAGAGCGGCAGGTGATGGAGGCACTGGATCAGCTGATGCAGGGCAGAACCACGGTGATCATCGCGCACTCTCTGGAGACCATCCGCAAGGCCAATCATGTGATTATTCTTCAGAATGGTTCTGTGGAGAACAGCGGCAGTCCGAAGATGATTCTGGAACAAAGCGACAGTTATCTGAATAAAGTGATGAATCGCCGCGGTCATCTCGCTTGATTTTGACGATTCACGGATCTAGGCGATGATTACAAGGGTACGGAGAGCGGAGCAATCTATGGGCTAGTATACTTGGTGGTGTCCAGCTTGTGAGGCATGAGGCTTCCTCTGGGCGTCCATCCGGACGGCTTGCCTTCCTGGTGATGTCTGGCTGGCGGCGTAAGGGGATTTACTCCAGAAGAGGGAAAGAAAGGTTGATCTATGTTTGATGCCGCCATTATCGGGAGCGGGCCCGCGGGTCTGTCTGCCG
This sequence comes from uncultured Lachnospiraceae bacterium, assembly GCA_964601745.1. Classification (GTDB taxonomy): domain Bacteria; phylum Bacillota; class Clostridia; order Lachnospirales; family Lachnospiraceae; genus CAZROZ01. The sequence goes on from CAZROZ010000131.1 coordinate 3,194, forward strand.
CGTTGAATCTGAAGCTGCTGGGAAAAGAGGTGATCTGGTTTGGGAGTCCCGCCAGTGAGAAGGTGGAAAAATCAGAGAAAATCGCCAATTATCCCGGTATGGGGTTGATTTCCGGTGCGGAATTAACCCAGCGATTTATAGAGCACGCCCGGGAATTTGCCATTTCACCTGTGAATCAACTGGTGACCAGCATTATGACGTCCAAAAGTAGGTTCCTGCTCCTGGCGGAAAATGAAGTCTATGAGGCGAGAACAGTGCTGCTGGCCATCGGGGCTGTCAGCGCGAAGGGGCTTCCGGGAGAAGTAGAGTATCTGGGGAAAGGCGTCAGCTACTGTGCCACATGTGATGGTTTCCTCTACAGGGGAAAGCGGATCGCGGTGCTATGCGGTTCCCCTCATTTTGAACATGAAGTGCAATATCTGGCCGATCTGGCAGGAGAGACTTTCCTCTATCCCCAGTATCAAGGCTGCGAACTCAAAATGGACAGAATGAGAACGCTTTTAAGTCCTGTGGTCCGCGTTCTGGGGGAGGAGAAGGTCTCTGGCATCCTGCTGCGGGACGGGACGAAGATCCCGGTAGATGGGGTTTTCTGTCTGCGAAATGCGGTAGCGCCTGCGGTATTATTATCCGGTCTTGCGATGGACGGAGCGCACATCGTGGTCGACCGCCAGTGTAGGACGAATCTGCCGGGCTGCTTTGCCGCGGGGGACTGCACCGGCAGACCGTATCAGATCGCCAAAGCGGTTGGGGAGGGAAATGTCGCTGCTCATTCCATTGCGGCGTATTTAGCGGAAGAAGAGGCGTGACGGAGGCAGGAGATAGCCTTGTACTGGGTCAGTTTGCGCGACGAGTCAGTCCGCGGGATGAGCTGGTTTGCGTGACGGGTCAATTTGCAGGATGAGTTGGTTTGCGCGACGAGTCAATTTGCGTGACGAGTCAGTTTGTACGATAAGCTTTTTTTTCGAGGAGTCTGTAGAAGAACAGGAGAGTAGAAGATGAAGACAAGATTTCCCTATGGGAAGATCGATTTTCAGAAGTATTTTGACGATTATCAGCAGAGAGAAGATGCTGTCCAGACACTGCCCTCAGAGGAGGAATTAAGGGAGCTGGCCAGGAAAGGCATCGTGCGGGAGCAGCTGGTACTCTCGTCTGTTGAACCTGGGGAAGCCGCGAAGGAAGGCGATACCCTGACGCTGGCAGTGAGCAGCCCACTGCCCAAATTCAACAAGGAAAGGGTGAAGGTCACAATCGGAAGAGGGCTCTACGACAAGGACCTGGAAGCCGCCCTGGTAGGATTAAAGCAGGGGGAGCACTGTAGGGTCTTCATCAAGGAGACGCCGGTCTCAGCCGAGATTCTGGAAATCCGGCGCAAAACGGAGCCGACTCCGACAGATGAGATGGTGAAAGCTTTAGCAGTCAAGGATTTCAAGGGAAATCCCATTGAGACGGTGGAAGCGTATGAGAATTTTGTCATGGAGGAACGCACGTCCGAGGCAGTGTCTGAGGTGTCCTATTACATGATGGAAGCCATTATAAAAGATTATCCTGTGGAGCACTATGAGGAGAGTGATATCGCACGTCTGGGGCAGCTGGAGCAGGAATTCTATGAGAAAATATTTCTGGAGCAAAAAGGGGTGGATCTCTCTGCCCTGTCGGAGGAGCAGTTCCGGGAAGAACTGGGCGTCGCTAATATGGATGAATTCCTCAACATGCGTCATGACTGGTATCAAATGAAGATCCATCAGTGCCTTATCCTGCTGAATGTGCTGAATCTGCCCTGCGAGGGGAAGACAGATCCTCTGGACCATTACGAAGTGCTCTCGGAACTCACGGAGCTCTTTCAACAAAAGATTATAGAGAAACTTTCTGATAGGAGAGGACAATAGGTTGTCTCGGATCGCCACAGCGGAAATTGCTGCTGGTCATTTTCAGAGGAATTGGAGAGGAGGAACTCGATCATGGTGAAATTTGTGCCGGAAGAAGAATTTGATGTGACGACAGCAGAAGGGTTTTGGATCGCGGATTTTCTCACAGATCACTGCGGTCCCTGCAAAATGCTGGATCTGGTGCTCAGTGAAATTATCTACGACAATCCGGAGATCAATCTGGCAAAGTGTGACATTGAAAAAAGTCCCGCTTACGTAAAGCGGTTTGACATATCCGGGACGCCCACGCTATTTTTCATGATGGATGGAGAGGTAAAATCCCAGATCACCGGCTCCCAGCCAAGAGAGAAATTGGAGGAGATGATTTCTGCCGCCATGTACGGGGAATGAGGATCTGATTTCTGCAGCC
>CAZROZ010000132.1:0-5486 GCA_964601745.1 uncultured Lachnospiraceae bacterium
AGACAGACAGACAGACAGACAGACAGACAGACAGACAGACAGACAGACAGACAGCAGAAGTCTGTCTTCTTGTGGTGCAATCGAATCCGAAGAGCAACAGGAGCGGACTCGATCTTTCCAGTTCAACAGGGAAGGTCGGGTTCGCTCCTTTGTACGTGTCACACGGGGAGATATCTTCCTCCTCCTAGAGATTCTATTGCTCCTGATGATCTGCGTGATTCATGCCTGGGGAGCGGGACAATATGTGAATTTTAGCCCCACTAATGGGACATTCCAGAATTTTAACCCGGTCAGAAGATTGTTGGCGGGACAGATCCCATATCGTGATTTTGTCGATTACCTGGGAATGGGTCATCTGTATCTCGGCTCCCTGTTGACCGCTGTATTCGGAGGCGACTACCAGGCGAGCCTGGTGGCGTTTTCCATGCTTGCTTTTTTGTCCTTGGCCGCTTTGTCCGTCATGGCGGGGAGAGCGATCTTTCGCGATTGGAAGACCGTGTTCGGACTCACGGATTTTATTCTGGTCACTGTCCTGGTGCAGCCCAGCTTTTTTGTGAATTGGTTGGGCATGACGGGGGAGGTTGTGGGTGCCCTCAATGCGTCATTAAGTACGGGAAATTCCGCTCGTATGCTGCGGGGGATGATCCTTCCGGTTTGCGTAGGAATTTTTGCTCTTGCCGCGACCTTATACAGGCGTTGCAAGACGAAATTCCGCCATCTTAGGATAAGGAACCTGGCGGCGTTGTGCGCTGTGGGCTTCCTTGCCGCATTCGCATTCGTCTGGAGCAATGATTATGGGATCAGTTGCTGGGTATGCATTGCCATCATGGTGTTCTGGGTGTCCTTTTCCAGGCGAAGGAAATTCCTGCCTGCATTTGTGGATATGCTTGTGGAAGTTGTCTTTTCTGCCATCGGCATTTTTACTTTTGTGGAAATCTCCACTTTGGGACACTTTAGAGAATGGTTGAGTGCTACGTTTGGCACAGGAGATTACCAAGGATGGTATTATAACTCTGGAAAAGTCTGGTATGTGTGGAACGTGGATTTTGCGTGGTTCATGCTTGCACAAGCGGCCTTGGCCATCGTGTATTTGGTTCTTCTTTTCCGCAAGAGAGGAACCTTACAGGCGATTTACCGATACGGCATACTCGGTTTTGCCAACATGACCTGTTTCTGCGCCGCGAACGAGTATCGGTTGCTGTCAGGTGGTTCTCTGCGGGAGATTGCCTTGTCTGTGCTGTTCTTGTCTGTGCTGTATGAGGCGGTATGTCTCTTGGGCGATTATTTCAGGAGTGTGAGGTTAAAGAGGACCTTTTTGCTTGCTACGCTGGCTTTCGGCGCCGCGTGGAGCGTTTCCGCATTGCAGAACGAATTCATCACCTATGTAAATAATACGGGAACCTATGTAGCCAGCATGGGAGGGAAAATGACAGGTCTCGCTGCTGACTTGGAGAATGCCCACGAATTTTTGAATGGCGCGGATTTCTGGTCCACCTATGCCACGGCGCAGGAAGTCGTAGAAGGAAAATTCCAGCCATCAGGCACGGACTACATTATCCATGTTCTGGGAGATGAGCAGCGGGAAAAATATATGGAGAAATTTTCTTCCGCTGATTTCAAATATGTGGCGACTTTAAACAAGAAATTTTCACTGTGGGAATTTTGGTGCGAGCGAGCAAATTGGTTTTTTTATCAGGAGCTTTACCGAAATTGGCATCCGGTTTTTGAGAATACTTACCTTCAGTTTTGGGAGAGAAATACTGAAAAAGAAGAGAATACTGTCTTTGGTGAATTTGAAGTGAAAGTTACAAAGGTGAACGATGCTATAGTTAAACTTTCGATTCAGACAGATGAGACCGTAAACGGTGTTGCGGATTTGCATATTGATTATTCTGTGGATAGGAAAAGCGGGAAAAAGGCAAAACTGCAAATTCGCAGGACACTGAAAGTGGCAAACACGGGAGCGATCACGGCGTCGGATCCCGGCTATGAATTAAATTATCTGCGAGGGGAGAGTGCAGAATATGTCCCGATGCAGATTGCAAATGGATATGGGGAATTGACTTTGACAGCATGTCCGTCTGAAAGCGCGACTTTGAATTTAAAAGAAATAAGCTGTGAGAGAATTTATGCGATTGTGAGATGACGATGAAATGGAGCACTACGACAAGATAATAGTAGGAGCGGGCCTGTATGGCCTCTATTCCGCCCTCTACTGCGGGGAGCGCGGCCAGCGCGTCCTTGTGCTGGAATGTGACGATGCTCCTTTCAAGCGTGCCACCTATATCAACCAGGCGCGGGTCCACCAGGGGTACCATTATCCGAGATCCATTTCCACAGCCATGAAATCCGCGGGATATTTTGCACGTTTTCAGGAGGAGTTTGACTTCTGCATCAACCAAAATTTCAGCCAGATCTATGCGACCTCCAGACAATATTCCTGGTCAAATGGGGATCAGTTTAAAAGTTTCTGCGAAGCCGCAGAGATCCCATGCGAGGAATTGAATCCTGAACAGTTCTTCAAGCCTCACATGTGTGACGCTGCGTTTTTGACCCGGGAATATACCTATGACGCGAAGATCTTGCGGGATTATTTTGTGGAAAAACTCTCGGATTTGCAAAATGTGAAAATCAAGTACTGTGCCCGCATCACAAGGATAGAGCGTCTGCAGGACGTATATGAAATAGGACTGGAGGATGGCAGTGTCTACCATACGGGTTTCCTCCTGAATGCCGCGTACGCTGGTACGAATCAAATCCTGGAACTGGCTGGCCTTGAAAAATTCAATATCAAGTATGAGCTCTGCGAGATCATCCTCTGTGATGTGAATGAGAGGCTGCATCCCTATGGATTCACGGTGATGGATGGTCCCTTCTTTTCCATCATGCCGTTTGGAAAGACGGGACTGCATTCCCTGACGTCTGTGACCTTCACACCGCATTCCACCAGCTACGAGAAATTGCCGACTTTCCCGTGTCAGGAAGGGAGCAGCGGATTTTGTACCTCCGTGCGGCTTGGAAATTGCAGCGACTGCCCGGCGAAACCGGAGACAGCTTTTCCCTATATGTCGAATCTGGCGCGAAAATACCTAAAAGAGGAATTCGGCTTTACCTATCGGCAGTCTCTTTTTTCCATGAAGCCGATTTTGATGCAGTCAGAGATTGACGATTCCCGTCCGACGGTGATACGGACCTATTCTTTAAAACCGACTTTTGTCGGCGTACTTTCCGGAAAAATCAATACGGTTTATGACCTTGACGAGGTGTTGGGTGAATGAAAGCGTTGCGTGAGAAGGAGAAGAATTTCATCTCAGCGGTGGTCTATGTCCATAACGATGAGAGCCGAATCTCCGATTTCCTTATGATGCTGGTTCAGACATTAGAGGGAAATTTCGAGCATTCGGAGATCATTTGTGTGAACGACTGCTCAGAGGATCACAGTCTGCAGGCAATCCGGGCCGTCAGTGAGAAAGCGGAGCGTACGAGTATTTCCGTCGTCAACATGAGTCATTTTCATGGGCTGGAACTGGCGATGAACGCCGGCGTGGATCTTGCCATTGGCGATTTCGTGATGGAATTTGACAATACACTGCTTGATTTTGGGGAAGCGGAGATCATGCGGGTCTATCAGAGGGAACTGGAAGGGTATGACCTCGTGTACGCCATACCAGACAGAAGGGAGAGACATTCCTCCCATTTGTTTTACCGGGTTTTTTCCAAGTTTTCAAACCTGGATACGCAGATGCACACTGAGAGCTTTCACATTGTGAGCCGCAGGCTGATAAACCGCATCATGGATATGAACAAGACCGTGCCTTACCGGAAGGCAGTCTACATGGAAGCCGGGCTCCGCGCGGACACCATTGTATTTGAGGGAAAGGCGAATCAGTCAAAAATTTCAGACAAGAGAGAGAAACGCTATCGTGCTTCCCTCGCCCTTGATTCGCTGATTTTGTTCACGAATGTCGCATACAGGTTTTCCTTTATCATGACCATGCTGCTCATGCTGATGTCCATCATCATGATCGTGTATTCCGTCATCGTCTATGCCACCGCACATCCGGTGGCAGGCTGGACAACGACGATCCTCTTCCTTTCAGTGGCGTTCTTCGGACTGTTCGGTATCTTGACGGTCATCATCAAGTATTTGCAGCTACTGGTGAACCTGGTCCTTAAGAGGAAACAGTACAGCTTCTATAGCATTGAAAAACTGACGAAGTAAGACTTCATTCCAATACCAGGTGGGAAATCAATGATGAAACAAAATATTGAAAATAGAAAAATCGCTCTTGTGGGATATACCGGCTTTGTGGGGAGTAATCTCTATGCGTCAGCCGGTTCACAGATTCAAGGGCTCTACAATTCCAGGAATATTTCCGAAGCCTATGGTACTCGTCCTGATCTGCTGATTTACGCGGGACTTCGAGCGGAGAAATATCTCGCCAACAGCGCTCCCGAAAAAGATATGGCAGCGATTTTACAGGCGGAAGAAACTATCCAGAAAATATCCCCGAAGCGGCTTGTTCTCATTTCCACCATTGATGTTTTTAAGACCCCAAGGAATGTGGATGAGAATTCAGAGATCGAGACAGAAGGACTGTCGGCGTACGGATTGAACCGATACCAGTTGGAGCTTTGGGTGAGAGGGAATTTCCCAGACGCGCTCATCATTCGTCTTCCCGCGCTTTTCGGCAAGAATATCAAGAAGAATTTTATTTACGATTTGATCCACCGGATTCCATTTATGCTTTCCAGTCAAAAGATGGCGGAACTATCCTCTGGTGATGTGAGCCTGCTTTCCTATTATGTCTTACAGGATAACGGCTTCTATAAAGTAAGAGAATTGTCCAAGAAGGAAGAAAGTATCCTGAAAGAGAAGTTAATAAAACTCGGCTTTTCCGCCTTAAATTTCACCGACAGCAGGAGCAGGTACCAGTTCTACAATCTCGCCCATCTCTGGGATGATTTAAACAGAGCTTTATCTGCCGGACTTCGAATCTGGCATCCGGCGACAGAGCCGGTATCTGCCGGGGAATTGTATCAGTTCCTCACGGGTGAGGAATTCATTAATGAACTGGATGGAAAGCCGGCGGATTATGACTATCGAACAGCATACGCAAATCTATTTGATGGAGAAGATGGGTATATTTCCCCAAAAGAGCGGGTCATGCGGGAGATCAAGGAATTCATAGAGAAACAAAAAGAAAATTAGGAGAAGAAGAATCACATGAAGCTTTCCATTTCCAATATAGCCTGGTCATCGTCTCAGGATAGGGAAGTCTATTCTCTGTTGCAAAAATATGGCTTTACCGGACTTGAGATAGCACCGATGCGGGTCTTTCCGGAGGACCCATACGAGAATCTCCCCCAGGCGAGTTCCTGGGCTGCGCAGATTCGGCAACAGTACGGACTTTCTATTTCTTCCATGCAGTCCATCTGGTATGGGAGAACAGAAAACCTATTTGGGACGGAGCAGGAGAGGCAGG
>CAZROZ010000133.1:0-5463 GCA_964601745.1 uncultured Lachnospiraceae bacterium
CTTTTTTTGATGGACAGGTACGCCAGGGCTCTCAAGTTCGCATAGCGAACTTGACCACTAATTCGTCTGTCCCGTGGTAGTCGATTGCCCCGGTGTTGTCGATTGCCCTGGGGTCGTCGATTGCCCTGGAGTAGTCGATTGTCCTGGGGTTGTCGATTGCCCTGGGGTTGTCGTTTGTCCCGGGGTTGTTGTTTGACCAGGAGTAGTCGTCTGCCCGGGGGTTGTCGTTTGACCAGGAGTAGTCGTCTGACCAGGGGTTGTTTGATTTGGATCCGTTGTGCCCGGGGTTGTCTGACTAGGGTCTGATGGATCCGGGACCACCGGATCGGGAATCCAGCCTTCCACATGAATATGGCAGGTAGTGTTCAATTTATCAGGAGAGAGCACGTAGGGGGAATCCTCCGTAGAAGAAGACTCATCCTTCAAGAGAAGAACCTGCTCTTCTGTCTCCGGACAAAATTCCGAAGCGATCTCTTTGGTTTCTTTACAGATTTTCACCTTTACATGGCAGGTGCAAGGTTCGGAGGGTCTGGTGCCCGGTGCGAAATATTCCGTCCGCACGGCATTTCCTCCTTCATAGGCAGAGCATAAACCTTCTACCGCCAGATTGCCGCACTTCGTGCAGATGGTGGCGGAGGTAATCCCCTCCGGTCTGGGGAAACTGCGGTATTCCAGGTCTAATTTCTGGTGAATCTGTTCCATAATGTCGCGCCACATCGTCTTGTGGAATTGGACGCTGGTCAATGTCACATTGTTATCGTAGCCGCACCATATGGTGGCGGTGTAATAGGGAGTAAAGCCGGTAAACCAAATATCAATATATTTGGAAGTGGTTCCGGATTTGCCTGCTACAGCCATCTTGATCTTCTGAAACCGCGCCTGACTGCCGGTACCGCCGTTCGCGTTGATCACGTCCACCATGGCATCCGTCAGCAGCCAGGAGGTAGACTCTTTCATTACCTGCCGCCGCTCCGGCACATGTTCCAGCAGTACGTTGCCCTCGTGATCCACTACCTTGGTGTAAAAGGTGGGGGTATTGTAATAGCCTCCATTGGCGACACAGGCATAACCAGCGGTCAGTTCCAGGTTCGTGACGCCGTCTGTCAAGCCTCCCAAAGCCGTAGATAAATTGATGTCAGAATAGACTTGTCCATTGACAGTACGTGATTCTACTAATGTAGTAAAACCTAGCTTCAGCAGATAGTCATATCCCAGCTGCGGTGTCACCCTTTCCAACGTTTTTACGGTCACTACATTCATGGAGCGGGTGATGGCAGAGCGAATCGTGCTCATGCCGCGATAGCGGTTCGTCTCCCAGTTATTTACCTTTTTCCCATTGGGATAGTAATAGGGAGCATCGTCAAAGGTGGAAGCCAGTGTCAGGCCGTAGCTGTCCAGCGCAGGCAGATAAGCGGACAACACTTTGAACGTGGAGCCCGGCTGACGGGGACTGTCTGTAGCCCGGTTCAAAGTCCGGTTCGCGGTTTTCTTCCCTCTGCCGCCGACAATCGCCTTTACCTCGCCGGTGTACTGATCCATCACGGTGAAAGAAATCTGCGGCTGGATGGTCATGGTCTTGCGCTCGCCCAGAATCTTATCCGTTTCTTTCACATATTTTTTCTTAAATTTCTTGATGATGCTGTTGGCACCATTCTTTTTGGTGAAATATAAATTGGTTCCCAGGCCTTCTTCTTTCATGAAAGCCTTCACATGGTTTTCATTATAATGCGTCTGCGTACCATCCTCGTGCTGGAGAGACAGGGCATAGGTCAATTCATAAACGGAATTCAAAGGATAATAAGAAGAGTCATTCAGGATTTTGTCACAGATTTTTTGAATCTTGGGATCCTGGGTGGTGTAAATGCTGAGGCCGCCCCGGTAGACCAGATTGGCAGCCTGGGTAGCGGTGTAACCCTCTTTATTCACCAGATCATCGATGACCTGTTCGATGACAGCGTCCACGAAATAGGAGTTAATCGTGGTATCCTGTTTTGAAACAACTTCTTCGTTGATGGACAAAATCCTGTCATAGACCGGGTCCTCCAGCGCCTCATCTTTCTCCGCGGAGGTGATATACCCCTGTTCCTCCATGTAGTCTAGCACGATGTTTCGTTTTTCTTTGTTTGCCTCTGTATGGCTGATGGGGTTGTAGCCTTCCGGGTTTTGCGTGATTCCAGCGATGACGGCCGCCTCAGAGATCGTCAGATCAGAAACCGGTTTGTTGAAATACCGCATGGAAGCCGCCTGGACGCCCAGGGTATTCTGACCCAGATTGATGGTATTCAGGTAATACTCCAGGATCTGGTCTTTGGACAGGCGCTTTTCCAATTCGACTGCCAGGTATTGTTCCTGAATCTTTCGCTTGACTTTGTCGATGAATTCCGACTCCCGGCCCCCGTCGAAGACTTGATTCTTAATCAGCTGCTGGGTCAAAGTACTGGCGCCGGAATCCATCTCTCCCTGCTGCAAGCCCAGAATCACTGCCCGGAAAACACCCCGCACATCCACCCCATTGTGGGAACGGAACCTGGAATCCTCTATGGAAATGAAGGCATTCTGTACAACTTCCGGAATCTCCTCCAATTTCACATAGACCCGATTGGCACCGGAACCCACCAGCTTTTGAATCTGGTCTCCATTGGCATCATAGACCATGGAAGAAAATCCAGAAGGAGCCACGTTGATCTCATCAATACTCGGCGCATCGTCCAGAATACCTCTCACGAAACCGAATGCGGCGGAAACCCCCATGACAATGATGGCCAGCACGGCAACCAATGCCACACGAAAAACGGTGATCCGTATTTTGCTGCCAAGACGGTTCGCCGTAGAATTCAATTCACGCTGCTGCCGCACGGTATTTCGTGCACTGTAATCATTGTAATTCATATCGCAATCTCCTCATATCAAAAAAAGGAATCACGTGCCTAGGAGCGCCTCTCCTCCGGGATTTGCCAGGCAGACATTCCCGCAAAAAGGTGCCGATCTGCGGTGGGTGAATTTTCTATGTTTTTTAGGGAAAATAGAACTTACACCCATAGTAGGATGTCAAGATTTTCTGCTCTGATATCATAGTATACCAAAAATATTCATTGAAAGAAAGCCTATTCTGAAATATAATGCTCCATGCGCTGCAATTAACGACAGGGACATATTGAATGTCCTGTATTGTAAGGCAGCAGGCTATATGGTTTGTATTGGTCAGCTGCTTTCTCATGAGAGAAGAGGAAGAATATGGTTGCTGGCAGTCAGGTCATTTTCACCCCCGGGAATGCGGAGATCGTGGAGAAGAAATCCCGTTTCATCGGAGACCTTTATCCTGCAAAGGACGAAGCGGAAGCGGAGGAAATGCTGGAACAGGTGCGAAAGCGGCACTACAATGCCAATCACCACTGTTACGCCATGGCTGTGGGAGAGAGGGGAGAATTCATGCGCAGCAGTGATGACGGGGAACCCTCCGGGACAGCGGGGAAGCCCATTCTGCATGTGCTGGTCAGTTCCGGAATTGTCGGAGGGATCTTGATCGTCACCAGGTATTTTGGCGGGACACTGCTGGGAACCGGCGGTCTCACCCGCGCTTATTCCCAGGCTGCCTCCGCGGCAGTTCAGGCGGCGACCCTGATCCGCGCACTGGCGGGAGAACAATTCACCATCGTTCTGGATTATTCCTCTTTTGGGAAATTGCAGTATCAGGCGGCAAAAGCCGAAGTCACAGTGGAAGAGGTCACCTATCGCGATCAAGTCACTGTGCGGCTGTTGTCTCCCGCGGAAAAAGCAGAGGATTTTTTAAAGAAAATGACAGAGATGACAGGGGGTACGGCGCGGATTATTGACCGGAAAAGCGTGCTGTATGGACTTGTGGACGGGAACGTGATTCTGCTGTGATCTGGATGAGGATGAGACTTTAGCTCGATTGAGGTCTGAATGTGGATGAAACTGCGGTCCGGTTATAATCTGCATGAGGATAGAGCTGTAGTTCGATTTTGATAAGGATGAAATGAATGGATCTCTTTGATTATATGCGGGAAAGCAAAATGGAAAAAGAAGCCCCTTTGGCAAGCCGGATGCGGCCTACAACGCTGGACGAGGTGGTGGGACAGCAGCACATCATTGGCAAAAATCAGCTGTTGTATCGGGCTATCAAGGCGGATAAACTGAGTTCCGTGATATTTTATGGTCCGCCCGGCACTGGAAAGACCACTCTGGCCAAAGTCATCGCCGCCACCACCAAGGGAGAATTCCGGCAGATCAACGCGACATCCGCCGGAAAAAAAGACATGGAGCAGGTGGTGGAAGAGGCAAAGTCGAACCTGGGCATGTACGGGAAGCGAACCATTCTTTTCATCGATGAGATACATCGGTTTAACAAAGGACAGCAGGACTATCTGCTGCCTTTCGTAGAGGACGGCACGGTCATATTGGTAGGGGCGACTACGGAAAATCCCTATTTTGAAGTCAACAGTGCCCTGCTTTCCCGCTCCATCATTTTCCGCCTGAATCCTCTGTCCCAGGCAGACATTGAGACACTGCTGCGCAGGGCAGTGACTGACGTAGAGAAGGGGATGGGCAGTTATCAGGTGGATCTCTCCCCGGAAGCCTGTTCTTTCCTGGCGGATATGGCAGGCGGAGACGCGAGAAATGCGCTCAATGCCTTGGAACTGGGCGTACTCACCACAGAGCGGAGCGAAGACGGGCTTATCCACATCGATCTGGATGTGGCATCCGCTTGTATTCAAAGGCGAGTTCTGCGGTACGACAAGGATGGAGACAATCATTATGATACGATTTCCGCCTTCATCAAGAGTATGCGAGGTTCCGACCCGGATGCCGCCATATATTATCTCGCCAGAATGCTCTCCGCGGGGGAGGACGTAAAATTCATTGCCCGGCGGATTATGATTTGCGCTGCGGAAGATGTCTCCAACGCGGACCCGATGGCCCTGGTGGTAGCGGTCAGCGCTGCTCAGGCGGTGGAGCGGGTGGGGATGCCGAAGTCACAGATCATTCTGGCGCAGGCGGCCTCCTACGTGGCGTGTGCACCCAAGAGCAATTCCGCAGTGATGGCTATTGACGCTGCCATGGAAACGGTGGCAAAAAAGCCTCTTTATCCCATCCCGCCTCATCTGCGGGATGCCCACTACAGCGGAGCGGCAAAATTCGGGCATGGCATTGGGTATCAGTACGCCCACGATTTCCCCAATCACTATGTGAATCAGCAGTATCTGCCAGACGAATTGGTCGGAACAAAATTTTATGAATTGAGTGAAATCGGTTATGAGAAAAAGCTGAGCGCTTATCTTGAACGGATCAAGCGGGAGGCGGAGGGAAAGACAGAAGAGAAATGACATGGGCAGGTGGATCTACGGAGGCATCCGCATAGATCCCACTGGGTCGGAGCAGTCTGCCAGGCGGTGATGGCTTGCACAGACAAAAAGTCTGGTGGAATGCTTCGCTTCCAAGTAA
>CAZROZ010000134.1:0-2019 GCA_964601745.1 uncultured Lachnospiraceae bacterium
CTCCTAGTTAGAAGCAGGGAGTCTCACCTAATCCCTCGTAATTAAAGACAAAGGGGTTTCTCCTAGTCACGAATTTGGCGCAGATGTATCAGTAACATATGTACAAAAAAAAGAGGCTGCTGCAGAAATACGCGACAGCCTCTCTCTGATTACTGTTATAATATATGAAATTCAATCCTCCTCGATAATAAAGGGAGCTAATGCGTTCAGAATCTCTTCGGCATTGCTCTCATCGCAGTGAATATTCAGGTCAATGGGTTTTGATAGATTCAAGCTGAAGATCCCCATGATGGATTTCCCGTCGATGACATAACGGCCGGAGACAAGATCAAAATCCACATCATACTTTGATACTTCATTGACGAATGCTTTGACTCGGTCAATGGAGTTTAAAGAAATTTTCACAGTTTTCATCATTCATACCTCCTCAAACACGATGAGGGGAAACCCCTCGTTTCTTCTGCTTATAGTAGTCTTTTGCCCGGAACTTGTCAAGGATGGGAAGGCGAAAAAGGGCGGTCCTGGCCGTCAAAAAGTGATTCTGCGCAGGGCAATGCGAAAGCATGCGGGTACGCAAGAAGAAAGGTTGATACAGGGGGAGGGCATGGGGAAGATCGCTCAAAATGCCCACGCGGGAGGAAACCATCAATGAGGGAAGAGGCAAAGCGGGTCGCTTTTTTGACCCTGGGCTGCAAAGTAAATGCCTATGAGACAGATGCCATGGAACGGCTCTTCTTCGACGCGGGATATCAGATTGTCCCTTTTGAGGAGAAGGCGGATATCTATGTGGTGAATACCTGCAGTGTCACCAACATCGCGGATCGCAAATCCAGGCAGATGCTACACCGGGCAAAAAGGCACAATCCTGATGCGGTGGTGGTCGCGGTGGGTTGTTATGTGCAGGCGGCAGGGCAGGATCTGCTGGAAGATGAGGCAGTGGACCTCTTGATTGGCACAGGGGGAAAGCAGCATATCGTGGACTATGTGGAGCAAATTCTAAAGGAGAGAGAGCATCCCGAATTGGAAAACGCGCCACAGCGTCTTCATTTAGAAGAAATCGCTCCGGAATATGAACCCCTTTCCATTGTGGATGCCGGGGAGAGGACGAGGGCTTTCATCAAGATCCAGGACGGCTGCAGCCAATTCTGCACGTACTGTGTCATCCCCTATACAAGGGGCAGAATCCGCAGCCGGGATCCGGAGGCGGTGGTGCGGGAGGTAAAGGAACTTGCCCGGAGAGGGTACCGGGAAATCGTATTGACGGGGATTCACCTGTCTTCCTATGGAAAGGAAAAGGGAGAGACAGACGCGCTGCTGGATTTGCTTGCGAAATTGGATGTCATTCCCGGGATTGCCAGAATTCGCCTGGGTTCCCTGGAACCGGGAATCATAACAGAACCCTTTGTCCGGACGTTGCGGGACTTTCACACCCTTTGTCCGCACTTTCATCTCTCTTTGCAGAGCGGATGTAAGGCGACACTGATGCGCATGAACCGGCATTACACCCCAGAGGAATATCGCGAAAAATGTATTCTGCTGCGGGAGCATTTTGACCGGCCTGCGCTCACCACGGATGTGATCGTGGGATTTCCGGGGGAGAGTGAGGAAGAATTCGCCCAGACGGAGCAGTTTCTGCGGGAGATTGCCTTTTCCAAGATGCATATTTTTAAATATTCCCGCAGGAGGGGAACGGTGGCGGATCGGTTGCCGGATCAGGTACCGGAGACAGTCAAGGTAGCGAGAAGCGGGAAATTGCTTCATTTAGACGCACACCTTGAAAAACAATATTTGAATGGATTTATCGGCAAAGAGGAACTGGTGCTTTTTGAAGAGCGGGAGAGAAAAGAAGGGCAATGTCTCTTCGTGGGGCATAACGAGCGCTATGCCAGGATTGCTGTCCCAATCCGGGCTCAGGAAGAGGAGACGGATTTACAGGGCAGGATCTGTCCAGTGCGGATTACCGGCTTCGCCGATGAGGAGCTGCTGCTGGGAGAGATGTGCAGAGAAGTGGATGAGGAG
>CAZROZ010000134.1:2119-5449 GCA_964601745.1 uncultured Lachnospiraceae bacterium
CTTCGCCGATGAGGAGCTGCTGCTGGGAGAGATGTGCAGAGAAGTGGATGAGGAGCAGTGCGGCGAAGCGGTTGCAGAACAGTGCAGTGGAGAGGTTGAGGAGTAGTGCGGCGAAGCGGCTGAAGAGCAGTGCGGCGGAGCGGTTGCAGAACAGAGGGACGGAGCGTCTGAGAAGAGGTGTGGCTGAAAAGATCAAAGGAAATAGATTCTCCCCTGCAACTTTCTTGAAAAAGTCCTGCCTGCCCCGCATTTTAAGCCTCTGTGACTGTGGGGAATAAGGAAAAACAAGAGCGCGGAAGGTTTAATTACTTGACATAGAATAGAAAATAAGATTACAATGAACCAGTCATTTGGTACAGGCGGGGATGAAGCGCCAAGTGGATCAGGTGATGGGATTTCTTCTTTTCTCTGCCGGGAGCGCATGGCCGGTGGAGCAGTATTTCGGGATAAGGACGTGAGAACATGCAGGAGATAGGAAATACACAATATTTTCATCCGGTGAAGGAGACACCGCTGAGTGCCGGAGAGATTTTGGCGCGGGTATACGAGGCACTGCGGGAGAAGGGATATAATCCGGTGAGCCAGCTGGTCGGATATATTATGTCGGGAGATCCCACTTATATTACCAGTTACAACAACGCGCGGAGTCTGATCATGAAAGTGGAACGGGACGAATTGCTGGAAGAATTGATCCGGGATTATATTAAAAATAATTTGCGCTGATGGTGGAACGATGCGACGGATTATGGGGTTGGATTTCGGATCGAAGACAGTGGGCGTTGCGGTCAGTGACAGCCTCTGTCTGACGGCGCAGGGACTGGAGATCATCCGGCGAAAGGAAGAGAATAAGCTGCGCAGGACCTATGCCAGAATTGAGGAATTGGCCCAGCTGTATGATGTTGGTCTCTTTGTGGTTGGTTTGCCCCGCCACATGAATTATGATATGGGAGAGCGGGCAGAGCTGACCAGGGATTTCGCGTCGAATCTGGAGCGCCGCACGGGACTGCCGGTGCTGCTGTGGGACGAGCGGTTGACGACGGTGCAGGCGGACCGGACGATGATCGAGGGCGGTGTGCGCCGGGAAAAACGCAAAAAAATCATCGATCAGATCGCCGCGGTGCTGATTCTGCAGAATTATTTGGATTATTTTCAAGCGCAACAGGACAGGGAGAAGAGTATGCGTCAGGGGAATGAGGATGAATTGGAGCAGCTGAGCATCCCATTTATTGATGAAGAGGGAAATGAACAGGAATTTTCCATATTGGATTCCACCCAGATCGCGGGGGTCCGGTATCTTTTGGTGACAGATGATATTCCTTTTGGGGATGAGGATGACGGTGCGGACGGTCACGCCTATCTCATGAAGGAAGTGCGGGAAGAAGGCGCGGATCTGGTCTATCAGATGGTGGAGGACGAGGAGGAATACGACGCGGTGATGGATGTATTCGAACAGTTGGTGGACGATGTGGATTTTGTGAAAGAGAAATAACAGCCTGATTTTTGTGAAAGATAAAGGATGATTTTTTGGGAATCACACATGCAGTGATTTCTGCCAGAACACTTTACGTGGGTTTCATTCATGGTTGTGCTCCATATGCGGGGCATGAGAGTTTATTATAAAAAGGGCATATTGGGGGAATTTATTTGAAAAAAACCGATTTACAATCAAAGTCACCGGTGCGTTTGATTCCGTTGGGGGGATTAGAACAGATCGGGATGAATATTACCGCCATAGAGACGGAAGAAAATATTGTGGTGATAGACTGCGGGCTGGCATTTCCGGACGATGAGATGCTGGGTATTGACCTGGTGATCCCGGACGTGACCTATCTGCAGGAGCACATTGATAAAGTGAGAGGATTTGTCATCACGCATGGACACGAGGACCATATCGGTGCGCTGCCCTACGTCTTGAAGACCATCAATGCGCCGATCTATGCCACTATGCTGACAAATGCCATTATCGAACATAAATTAGAGGAGCAAGAGCTGCTGGAGGTGACGGAGCGGCATGTGGTAAAGTACGGACAAACGGTGGCGTTCGGCGACATCAAGGTTGAATTCATCCGCACCAATCACAGCATCGCGGATGCCGCCGCCCTGGCCATCACCACACCCATGGGAGTCATCGTGCACACCGGCGATTACAAGGTGGATTATACGCCGGTTTATGGGGATCCCATTAATCTGCAGCGCTTTGGGGAGCTGGGCAGAAAGGGGGTCCTGGCGCTTCTCTCGGATTCCACCAACGCCCTGAAACCGGGCAATACCATGTCGGAGCGGACGGTGGGAAAATCTTTTGACAATATTTTCAAGGAAAACGCCGGCAGTAGGATCATTGTGGCGACTTTTGCGTCCAATGTGGACCGGGTGCAGCAGATCATCAATTCCGCGGAGAAATACGGCCGGAAGGTGTGAATATTTTGAATATTGCCCTGGAGCTGGGCTACATGCACATGGATCCCTCCACCTTGATTGACGTGGAGGATTTGAAAAATTATCCGAATGAAAAAGTGGTGTTGATCACCACCGGCAGTCAGGGAGAGGAGATGGCAGCGCTCTCCAGGATTGCGGCGTCCATTCACCGCAAGATCTCGATACAGCCAGGCGACACGGTGATTTTCAGTTCGACACCGATTCCCGGAAATGAGAAATCTGTTTCCCGGGTCATCAATGAATTGTCCATGAAGGGCGCAAAGGTGATTTTCCAGGATACCCATGTGTCCGGACACGCCTGTCAGGAAGATTTGAAATTGATTTATTGCCTGACGAAACCCAGATACGCTGTCCCCATCCACGGGGAATACCGTCATCGGATTGCCAACGCGGCGTTGGCGGAGGACCTGGGCGTGGCGAAGGATGACATTTTCCTGCTCTCCTCCGGGGACGTCCTGGAATTCACAGAGAACGGTGCCAGTGTGGTGGAACGGGTGCAAGCCCAGGGCATCATGGTGGACGGTCTCGGGGTAGGCGATGTGGGTAATATCGTGCTGCGGGATCGGCAGATGCTGTCAGAAAACGGTCTGATCATCGTGGTCATGACATTGGAGCGGTACACCAATCAGGTGCTGGCCGGCCCGGATATTGTCTCCCGGGGGTTCGTCTACGTCCGGGAGGCGGAGGATCTGATGGAGGAGGCCAGAGAGGTAGTCTCCGATGCCCTCTATTCCTGCCTGGATCACGGGGTGACCGATTGGGGAAAGATCAAATCTGACATCAAGGATTCGCTCAGCGATTTTTTGTGGAAGAAAATGAAGCGAAATCCCATGATCTTGCCGATTATTATGGAAGTGGAGTAATCCGTGGGCTTTTATGTATGGTGTTGCCTCG
>CAZROZ010000135.1:0-5424 GCA_964601745.1 uncultured Lachnospiraceae bacterium
CCTGCCGGTATGGCGATCGGCATCTTTCCAATTCGTGACATGCCCTGCACCTCCTACTTCTGGGTTCAACGTCTTACCACACGAAGGCAAGCACTTCGCCGCCCACGTTGGCTTCTCTCGCTTCCCGATCGGTCAGGATCCCTTTGTTGGTAGAGATGATGGCGATTCCCAATCCGCCAAGCACCCGGGGAAGTTTTTCCACACTGGCATAGACCCGCAAACCCGGTTTGGAGATTCTCTTTAAACCGGTGATGACCTTCTCGTTCTTATCAGCGCCGTATTTCAACACAATCTTGATATTCTCGAAACTGCCTTCCTCCTCGATGACATAGTCCCGAATATAGCCTTCCTTCAAAAGGATCTCGGCAATCGCCTTCTTCATCTTGGAAGCAGGCATCGTAACGGTATCATGCTTTGCGGTATTCGCATTGCGGATTCTCGTGAGCATATCTGCAATCGGATCACTCATGGTCATTTTAATTGCCTCCTCCCTCTGATTACCAGCTAGCTTTCTTTACACCGGGGATCTCCCCTTTGTATGCCAATTCACGGAAGCAGATCCTGCAGATTCCGTATTTTCTCAAATATGCGTGGGGACGACCACAGATCCTGCAGCGGGTGTATTCTCTGGTGGAGAATTTCGCCGGGCGCTGCTGTTTCACTTTCATCGACGTTTTTGCCATGACTCTCTTCCTCCTATTTCGCAAACGGCATCCCGAACAGGCGCAGCAATTCCCGCGCTTCCTCGTCGGTATGTGCCGTGGTGACAAATACAATGTCCATTCCTCTGACCTTGTCGATCTTGTCATACTGAATCTCGGGGAAGATCAGCTGCTCCCGGACACCCAGCGCGTAATTGCCTCTGCCGTCGAAGGCATTGGGATTCACCCCGCGGAAGTCACGCACTCTGGGGAGCGCCAGATTGATCAGACGATCGGCAAATTCATACATTTTATCGCCCCGCAGCGTCACCTTGCATCCAATATTCATGCCTTCCCTGATTTTAAAGTTGGCAACGGATTTCTTCGCCTTGGTCACAACACCCTTCTGCCCGGTGATGACTTCCAGATCCCGCAGTGCGGAATCCAGCACCTTGGAATTGTCCTTCGCCTCGCCAACGCCCATGTTGACCACGATCTTTTCAAGCTTGGGAATCTGCATTACATTTTTATACCCAAACTTCTTTTGCATGGCAGGAGCGATCTCGTTCGTATACATATCTCTTAATCTAGCCATTACAATCCTCCTTCGGTGGGTCAGCCGATCACTTCGCCGGTGGCTTTGGCGATGCGCACTTTCTTGCCGTTCCGGATCTCAAACCCGATTCTAGACACCTTGCCGCCGGAAACATACATCACATTCGACACGTGAATGGCTGCTTCCTGATTCACAATACCGCCCTGAGGATTGGCTGCATTGGGCTTTGTGTGTTTGGTGACCATATTGATACCTTCCACGATGACCCGGTCACCTTTCACGGCCAGGACTTTGCCCTGCCTGCCTTTATCTTTTCCGGTGATCACCTTTACGGTATCGCCTTTTTTGATTTTCTTCATTGCCATACCGATCCCCTCCTATAGCACTTCCGGCGCCAGAGAGACGATCTTCATGAATTGTTTCTCTCTGAGCTCTCTCGCGACAGGCCCGAAAATACGGGTACCTCTCGGATTCTTGTCATCCTTGATGATGACCGCCGCATTCTCGTCAAATTTAATGTAGGAGCCATCTTTGCGGCGGGAACCGTATTTCGTCCTTACCACAACAGCTTTGACAACTTCGCCTTTTTTGACCACGCCGCCTGGCGTCGCGTCTTTGACAGTGGCGACGATGATGTCGCCGACTCTGCCGTATCTTCTCTTGGAGCCGCCCATCACCCGGATACAGAGTAATTCTTTGGCGCCGGTGTTATCTGCGACTTTTAATCTTGATTCCTGTTGGATCATAGCGCTTACTCCTTTCCGATTACTTCGCTCTCTCTACAATCTCCACGAGACGCCATCTCTTCTCCTTGGAGAGCGGACGGGTCTCCATCACCCGAACCCGGTCTCCCACATGGCACTCGTTGTTCTCATCATGGGCTTTTAATTTATAAGTCTCCCGCACGATCTTGCCGTAAAGGGGATGTCTCACGTTATCCACCACGGCCACGGTGATGGTCTTGTCCATCTTGTCGCTCACCACCACGCCCACGCGGGTTTTCCTCAGATTTCTCTCCACAACAGATTCTCCTTCCTGCTATCAGCTCTGCGCTCTGTTCTTCTCAGAAATCAGCGTCTGGATTCTGGCGATATTCTTCCTGACTTCCTTGATGCGGCTGGTATTGTCCAACTGGTTGGTCGCATTCTGAAAGCGCAGGTTGAACAGTTCCTTCTTGGCGGATGTCAGTTCCGCGCTCAATTGAGCGACGTCCTTTGCTTTCATCTCCTCCAGGTATTTCTTACTCTTCATTACCCGCACCTCCCTCTAAATCTGCGCGAGAAACGATCTTGCATTTCACCGGCAATTTGTGCGTGGCAAGACGAAGGGCTTCTTTGGCCACACTCTCCGGCACACCCGCGATTTCAAAGAGCACGCGGCCGGGCTTTACAACCGCCACCCAGTATTCCAGTGCCCCTTTCCCGGAACCCATACGGGTCTCGGCGGGCTTGGCCGTCACCGGCTTGTCCGGAAAAATCTTGATCCAGACCTGCCCACCACGCTTGATATAACGGGTCATGGCCACACGGGCAGCCTCAATCTGATTGGATTTCACCCAAGCGGGTTCCATTGCCACGATGCCGTATTCGCCATTGGTAATCCGGTTGCCTCTGGTGGCTTTGCCCGCCATAGAACCGCGAAACTGCTTGCGGTGCTTCACTCTCTTCGGCATTAACATATTATTTCTCTCTCCCTTCCTTTTTGGCTGCCTTGGCAGGAAGAATCTCACCTTTATAGATCCAAGCCTTTACCCCCAGCTTTCCGTAGGTGGTTTTGGCCTCGGCAAATCCATAGTCAATATCCGCGCGCAGCGTCTGCAGGGGGATGGTGCCCTCGCTGTAAAACTCGCTGCGGGCGATGTCGGCGCCGCCCAGACGTCCGGAGACGGCTGTCTTGATTCCCTTTGCGCCTGCCTTCATGGTGCGGGACATGGCGGATTTCATAGCCCGGCGGAAGGAAACACGATTCTCCAGCTGCTGGGCGATATTTTCCGCCACCAGCTGCGCCACCAGATCGGGCTTGCGCACTTCTTTGATGTCGATGAGAATCTTCTTCTCGGTAAACGCGGACAGCTCACCTTTCAGCTTCTCAATCTCCGCGCCGCCCTTGCCGATGACCTTGCCGGGTTTCGCCGTGTGGATAATGATCTTGACCCGGTCGGAAGCCCGCTCGATCTCGATCCGGGCAATTCCGGAATCATAAAGTTTCTTCTTTAAGAAGGTACGGATTTTGTTGTCTTCAATCAGATTATCTGCGAAATCATGATCGGCATACCACCTGGAATCCCAATCACTGATGACTCCAACTCTCAGCCCATGAGGATTTACTTTTTGTCCCATAATCGTCCTCCTTACATCTCATTGAGCACAATCGTAATATGGCTCATTCTCTTCTCAATACGGTAAGCCCTGCCCTGTGCCCTCGGTCTGATGCGCTTCATAATGGGTCCCTGGTTGGCGTAACACTCTTCTATATACAGACTGTCTACATTCATACCGTTATTGTTCTCCGCGTTGGCGATGGCGGATTTCAGCAATTTCTCTATAATACGGGACGCATATCTGGGATTGTATGCCAGAATCGCCTGCGCTGTCTTTACATCTTTGCCCCGAATGGCATCCAGAACGAAACAGGCTTTCTGCACAGAACATCTGGCATAAGAAAGCTTCGCCGACGGTCTTGTGTCCCGGTTCTCATCGTTCCGCTGTCTTTTTATCTGGGACCTATGTCCTTTTGCCATGGATATATCCTCCTTCCTGTTTTATCCTGTTATCTCTTTCCGGTCTTCTTCTCGTCCTTGGTGTGCCCGCGGTAAGTCCTCGTCACCACAAATTCACCCAGCTTGTGGCCGACCATATCCTCCGTGATATAGACGGGTACATGCCTTCTCCCGTCATGTACGGCAAAGGTGTGGCCGACGAAAGCGGGAAAGATCGTGGAACGGCGGGACCATGTCTTGATAACGGATTTATCGCCGGAGCGATCCATCGCATCTACTTTTTTCAACAGATGCTCATCTGCAAACGGACCTTTTTTCAGTGAACGTGCCATGTTCTATTCTCCTTCCATTACTTGCCGCTTCTGCCGTCTCTTCTTCTGACGATCAGCTTGTTGGATTTCTTATTCTTCTTGCGCGTCTTCAGCCCCAATGCCGGTTTGCCCCAGGGAGTGACAGGACCCGGGCGGCCGATCCCGGCCTTGCCCTCGCCGCCGCCATGGGGATGGTCATTGGGATTCATCACGGAGCCGCGGACCGTGGGGCGGATGCCCATGTGGCGCTTCCTGCCCGCTTTGCCCACGTTGATCAGCTCGTGGTCAATATTTCCAACCTGGCCGATGGTAGCACGGCAATTCAAAGGAACCATTCTCATCTCCCCGGAGGGAAGACGAAGGGTGGCGTACTTGCCCTCCTTTGCCATCATCTGAGCGGCATTTCCGGCAGCTCTGACCAGCTGGCCGCCGGCACCCGGATACAGCTCCACGTTATGAATCTGAGAGCCCACCGGTATCGCGGAGAGGGGGAGACAATTGCCCACGCGGACCTCCGCTTTCTCTCCGTTCTGCACCTTCTGTCCGACTTTCAAACCGTAAGGCGCTAAGATATAGGATTTCACGCCGTCAGCATAGCAGATCAGGGCGATATTGGCACTCCGATTGGGGTCGTATTCAATGCTCAGCACTGTCGCAGGAATGTCGTCTTTGTTCCTCTTAAAATCAATGATTCTATATTTTCTCTTGTTTCCGCCGCCCCGGTGCCGCACTGTGATTTTCCCTTGATTATTGCGGCCGGCTTTCTTCTTCAGGGGCACGACCAGTGACTTTTCCGGTTTCGACTTTGTAATCTCCGCAAAATCCGATCCGGTCATATGTCTCCTGGAAGGCGTATAGGGATTATAAGTTTTCATTCCCATCTTGAGGTACTCCTTTCACTTTCAATTCCCGCGCGACTTACAGACCTTCAAAGATCTCGATATCCGCGCTGTCTTGGGTCAGCTGCACGATGGCTTTCTTTCTCTTGGCCGTCTTCCCGGAGGTCATGCCCCGTCTGCGGGTCTTGCCTTCCAGATTCATGGTGTTGACCTGCTTCACTTTCGCGCCGGCAAACATCTTCTCCACGGCTTCCTTGATCTGACCCTTCGTGGCGTCAGGATGCACCAGGAATGTATATTTCTTCGTCTCCATTAAGTTCATGCTTTTCTCTGTGACAATCGGTTTTAAGATCACATC
>CAZROZ010000136.1:0-5373 GCA_964601745.1 uncultured Lachnospiraceae bacterium
ATCCGCGCCAGCGCGTTATAGACCGGCAGGATCATGAAAGGCAGAAAGTTATAGACCATGCCAAGCACAATGGCAGCCGGTGTATTGATAATCTGCAGCGGCGGAAGGTGAAAGAACGACAGGATCGTTTTGATCACGCCGTTTTTCTCCAGCAGCGTCATCCACGCAAGGGTGCGCAGCAGGAAATTCATCCACATGGGAAGAATGAACAAAAAAGCGATGAGTCCACTGTGTACTCCTTTCAGCTTGGAAAGGATCATGGCGAGCGGGTAGGCAAGCAGCAGGCAGACTATGGTACAGAGGAGAGATAAGCCAAGTGCCAATCCCAACGCTTTCAAATTGATCGGAGAAGTGATGGCGATCACATTCTCTAGAGTAAAAGCACCGCTTTTGTCCGTCAGACCATAATAGACTACCAGCAGCAGCGGGAGTACGATAAAGCCAGTCATCCAGACAGCATATGGTCCCGCCAGCAATGCCTGGGCGAGATAATTTTTTTTCTTAGTCAAGAGTCACCACCGCCTGTTCATCTTCTGATTCCGGTTTGTTCATGATCTGAATGTTGAAGGGGTCCACTGTGATCCCTACCTGGGTGCCTACCGGTGTCAACTGTGTGCTGGTCACCATCCATTTGAAACCGCCAGCCATCACATCCATCTCGTAGTGGACGCCTTTAAAAATCAGGGAGGTGACAGTACCGGTCAGTCGCCCCTCTTCCGGGACAGTCAGCTCCACATCCTCCGGCCGAATCACCACGTCCACCGGCACATTGCTGCCGAACCCCTCATCCACGCAGGAAAATCTCACACCAAGGATCTCCACTAGTCGATCTTCAATCATGAGCCCGTTCAATATATTGCTCTGTCCGATGAAATCCGCGACGAACGCATTTTGCGGTTCATTGTAAATCATTTCTGGCGTTCCGATCTGCTGAATATATCCCTGATTCATCACGACGATGGTGTCGGACATGGTCAGTGCTTCCTCCTGATCGTGGGTCACATAGATGAAGGTGATCCCCAGCTCATTTTTCAGTCGGATCAACTCATACTGCATGTCCTGCCGGAGTTTCAGATCCAGAGCGCCGAGGGGCTCGTCCAGCAAGAGCAATTTTGGCTCATTGACGATTGCCCTGGCAATGGCGATTCGCTGCTGCTGGCCGCCGCTCAGGGAATCGACGGACCGCTTGTTATATCCGTCTAGATTCACCAGCTTTAGGGCGTAATCGACTTTATCTTTGATATATTGTTTCGATTTTTTTCTGATTTTCAACCCGAATGCGATATTTTCCTCCACATTCATATGGGTGAAAAGCGCATATTTTTGGAAAACGGTATTCAGCTCCCGGGCATTGGGTGGGAGATTGGTGATGTCCCTTCCCTGAAAAATCACTTGTCCGGTGTCCGGCGCCTCAAATCCGCCGATGATGCGCAGGGTGGTGGTTTTGCCGCAGCCGCTGGGACCAAGGAGCGTGAGAAATTCATTTTCTCGTATATATAAATTGATTTCGTCCAGCACTTTGGTACCGCCGAAGGATTTGGAAATGTTGACTAGGTCAATGAGCTTATTGGGCATGGCAGTGGTGCTCCTTTGTATTCTATAGTCAAAGGTCTTGGCGTTAATAGGAGAGCTCTTAAATAGAGACCTTCCTCTCCGATGATTTTACAGAGATTTTCTCACAATGCCTTTTTGCAGAGATTTCTTTTCGCGATGTTCTTTGTAGAGACTTTCTTTACAATGCCCCTGCGCGAGGATTTCCTTCTTGATGTCTTTGCGTAAGGATTTCTTTTACAATGCCTCTGCGCAAGGATTTCCTTCTCAATACCTCTGCGCAAGGATTTCTTTTGCAATAAGGGCTCCAGTTGTGACATCTTTGCACTTTCTATTCCGCTGGTGCGAAGGACGCGTAGCATTAAAAATTCGGCGGCGTGGAAATCCAGAGAAATTTTGCCCCATACCGTCCCGCTGCGCGGATGTAGTGTGGCTTCGACGCGGCATAGTAAAAGGAATCTCCTTTTTTTGCCTGATAGGTGCGGGATTCAATGGTGATGTTGATACTTCCGGAAAGGACGTATCCGAATTCCTCGCCCTCATGCGGGGAGTCCTTTTCCAGATATCCACCCGCTTCCAGGGAGACCAAAATCGGTTCCATCATATTTTTTTGAGCGTTGGGAACGATCCATTGAATTTGATTTTTCTTTTCCAAGTCCACTTTCTCAAAAAAATCTTCCGGGTGAAAAACAACCTGTGGCTCTTCTGCATGAGAGAAAAACTGTTCCAGATTCGTGCCCAGGCACTGGAGAATATCTGTCAGGGTGGCAATGGACGGCGAGGTGAGATCCCGTTCTACCTGGGAAATAAAACCTTTGGACAGTTCACATCGGTTGGCCAATTCTTCCTGGGTCAATCCTTTCTGCACCCGTAAATTCCTGATTTTATTGCCGATTTCCATGATTTTTCCTTCCTTCTCGCTCATGACTGCTTGCAGCTCAATTTGCCACACAGCCACAAGTGAATCGCCGCAGAAAATGCTTTGAAAAATCAAAGCCAGAATCCACGTCTTAAGCATGTTCAATAATAGTAAACTGGCAGTAAAGTATTAAACTGTGTGTTTAGCATATGTAAACAGATTATTGCCTATTAT
Organism: uncultured Lachnospiraceae bacterium; assembly: GCA_964601745.1. Lineage (GTDB taxonomy): Bacteria > Bacillota > Clostridia > Lachnospirales > Lachnospiraceae > CAZROZ01. The sequence continues at coordinate 2,645 of CAZROZ010000136.1, forward strand.
ACCCATGTGCGGAAGAGTGTCAATAAGAAATTTTGAGAATATTCATAGAAATTTTAGAAAACTTTGGAGGAATGTGCAAAGAGGCAGAGAAATGGAATGCTTTTATAGATAACGACATAATTAAGTTCACTTTGATTTTCAATGAATTTAATAAAAAAAAACACTTTACAGTTCAAAGTGAGATGCTTAATGTCGTTTACTATAGAGAACTTTGGCATCTTCCTATGTTTGCTGGACGAGAGAAGAAAAGAAATTCAAGTGCTCCTTTTGGTTGACAGAAACATGAGCTTGTATTAGATTCTCTTTGCCAAAACATAATACGGGAGGAACCACTTTTGTAAAATATTGGGTTCGGAAAGGAGAAGAAAGACAATGCGGGCTTATGAGAGATTGGTGCGCTACGCTGGTTATCCCAGTGCCAGCAATTGGAAGTCGGATACAGTGCCGTCATCGCCGGAACAGCATCGATTTGCGGAAGCACTGGCGGAGGAAATGAGAGAACTGGGTTTGTCTGAGGTCTACAAGGATGAGCATGCCTATGTCTACGGAAAAATCCCCGCGACGAAAGGATATGAGGATCGTCCGGGCGTGGGATTTATTTCTCATCTGGATACGGTGGCAGAATGTGGGACAGATGGGGCGAAGCCGCAGGTGATTCGGCAGTACGCCGGGGAGGACATTCCTCTCGGGAAGAGCGGTCTGGTGCTGCAGCCAGCTAGATTTGCCCCGAGGTCACAATTGATGGGGGCTACTCTGGTTACAACAGACGGAACCACGGTACTGGGTGGCGACGACAAAGCGGGTATCGCGGAGATTATGACGTTTTGTGAAGAGCTGCTGCAGTCGGGTCAACCTCATGGGAAAATCTCTGTCGCTTTTACCCCGGATGAGGAGATCGGCCATGGAGCAAAATTGCTGGATTTGCAGCGCTTTGATGTTGATTCTGCCTATACTCTGGACGGGGGTGTTCCTGCTGAGATTGAGGATGAGACATTTTACGCGGCACGGGCAACATGGGAGATCACTGGACTTTCCGTGCATACGGGATCTGCCAAGGGTAAGATGATTAATGCCATGCTGGTTGCGATAGAGATCAATGCGATGCTGCCGCCGGGCGAAACACCCGAACATACGGAAGGACGGGAAGGATTTTTCCATCTGACGCACGCGGAGGGAAATGTATCTAAAGCGTTCATGACATATATTATCCGGGATCACGATAAAACTTTATTTGAAAATAGGAAAGCTTTGCTGCGGGAGATCGAAGAGACCATCAATCAAAAATATGGTCCTGGCACTGCGAAAGTGCAGATAAAGGATCAATACAAAAATATGAAGGAAGTGCTAGCGCAGCATCCGAAAGTGCTGGAACGGGCGAAGCGTGCCATCGAAAAAGCAGGGCTTGTCCCAGTCTGCAGTCCGATTCGCGGGGGAACCGACGGATCTTCCCTCTGTTTTCGAGGGCTGCCCTGTCCTAATCTGGGAACGGGCGCTTATGCCTGCCATGGTCCCATGGAATTTGCCGTTGCCGAACAGATGGACCAGATGGTGGAGATCCTGAAAAATGTGGTCGATGAGTATGCGGAAGATTAGAAGACTTTTGGTAGGAGAGAGGTGCTCTTTATTTTTCTTGAGATAAAGATTTTAAATAGGACGTTTTAACTGACAATTATTCTATATTTTCTTTTAAAGCGAAGATGCAACATCATTAATAAAAATAGCCGAAAGCCACCGATAGGTGAATTTCGGCTATTTATTATAGTAAACGACATAATTAAGTTCATTTATGGTGTTGCTCCGCTTGCGGGGCATGGAAGTTTACTATAGTAGTCGGGAAAGGTGTCAAATTGTTGCTATTGGGGAGCGTGCGCTACAGGTCAATCAGCAAATTGGGGTGTGCCAGACATTTTCAATGCTTCTTCCACCAGACTGTCGCTGATGTTGCAATGTCGCTGAGCCTCCCTCTTGGACATACCAGATCCGACAAGGCTGAGAAAAATTTCTTTTCGCTCTTCCTCTCGACCTTCTACTCTGCCCTCTACTCTGCCCTCCTCTATTCCTTCCTCTCTTTCCTTCCTGGCGAGAGTCTTGAGATAATAACCGCCCATGACAGCTTCTACTCCTTTCTTTATCGGTTCATATTTTTTTGCCAACTCATCAACTACGATTACAGTAGATTCTACAAGAACGACGCGGTCAAAATCAGAAAGTTTTCCCTCTCTTACCAGGTTGTCCAGTCGATCCTTGATGTCTTTGAATTCATCCACCAATTCCTGAAGCTTTGCCTCAGAGGCAGCATACATCTTAAATTGGGATTCCTTTGTAAACAGGTAAAAAGGAATCAACAATAATAGATTTTTCTCAAAAAGTTCATTCAGAGTATAGTTCTGAAGAATTAAAAGAGGCGCATCATATCGCAGTTGTTTCCCCATTGCACTGAGACAAAATTGATAGGTTCTAAAAATCCGTTTTTTCCGAAAACGCAGATATATCACTGCTGTCCTTGGGAAATGTGCGGTGAATCTGGATTCTTCTAATTCAGAGTTGATCAGTGCGATCTGTGTATCGTACTCCAGCAGGCGTTTCATCACGTTTGACTCAAGTTTACTTTGACATTCCAAGTGGTATACCGCAGTACTGTTATCCACCCTTCGAATGCGAAAAATTGAGTCCGCTCTCCGTTGTTTACTGGGCTTTCGTTTCTGCCGCATAAACATCTCAGTGGGGAG
>CAZROZ010000137.1:0-2337 GCA_964601745.1 uncultured Lachnospiraceae bacterium
GACGTATCTGATGGGATTCGGGGACGATATGGTTCGCAAACCTCTTACAGTGATGGAGCCGGAGCATGCGGCGGCAATGGAGGCGGAGATGCGGCGGCTGGGGCTGCTTGCTTGACGAAAAATTGGACGGAGGAGAAAATGTGTCTGCGGGTTTTCGCTATAATGAGATGGCTGCAGGAGATAAATAATAAGAATAAGTGGGTTTATCTGATAGCATAGAAAGGAAGAAATGTTATGATACGGATGCTGCTGCACGGCTGCTGCGGGAAGATGGGAACCGTGGTCAGACAGATCGCCGCGGAAGATGCGGGTCTGGAGATTGTCGCGGGAGTCGACAAGGTGAGTGCCGGGGAAATGCCGTTTCCTGTCTATTCCTCCCTGGAAGAGTGTCAGGAGGAGGCAGATGTGATCCTGGATTTTTCCACTGCGTCGGCGGTGGACGCACTGCTCTCTTATGCCGTACGCAGGAAGACACCGGTGGTCGTCTGTACGACAGGTTTATCCGAGGAACAGATGCAGCACTTACAGGAGACAGCTTTAGAAGTGGCGGTTCTTCGCTCTGCCAACATGTCTCTGGGCATTAACCTGTTGTGCAGATTAGTGGCGGAAGCGGCAAAGGTGCTCTATGGAGCAGGCTTTGATATTGAGATTCTGGAAAAACATCACAATCAGAAGGTGGATGCGCCATCCGGAACGGCATTGGCGCTGGCGGAGGCAGCCAATGAAGCTCTGGGCGGAGAACTGGAGATTGTCACAGACCGATCCGGGGTCAGAAGGAAACGGGACAGGAAGGAACTGGGCATCAGTTCCCTTCGAGGCGGCTCCATCGTGGGCGAGCATGAGGTCTACTTTGCCGGAACCGATGAAGTCATCACGCTCCACCACAGCGCGGCGTCCAGAGCGGTTTTCGCGAAAGGCGGCGTGGCGGCGGCAAAATTCCTGGCGGGAAAGGCACCGGGGCTCTACACCATGTCAGATGTGATCGGGTAGAGGCCCATCTCTGTTTCTTAGCTCTTTTTGCCGGTTCCTCAGTGTTTATAGCGGATTTTCCATGCGGGAGAGGTGTCGCACTTCTTCCGCTTTTCTTTACCATTACCACATTACCAAATGTCTCATTGTTCGGACAAATTTCTATATGCAAAGTCATTTATGTACGGACAAAAGCGTTCATGAGTAGACAAAGCACTTGACCTTATGATTTTCGGAAATTCGAGGCTACCACTATGAGCGGGTCTATGCTATGATGTCATTGGCGCTGCCATAAAAGCGAAAAGGAGAGAAAAAAGCATGACAAAAATCGGATTTATCGGGGTAGGCGTCATGGGAAAATCCATGGTGCGAAATCTAATGAGCCATGGATATGAAGTATCTATTTACACCCGGACCAAGAGCAAAGCGGAGGATATCATCCGGGAAGGTGCTCGTTGGTGTGACAGCACAGCAGAATGTGCGGAGGGAAAGGACGTGGTGATCACCATAGTCGGATTTCCTAGGGATGTGGAGGAAGTCTATTTCGGCGAGAACGGGATTTTGGCCCATATTCCTGTGGGAAGCACGGTGATTGATATGACCACTACCAGTCCCAAATTGTCGCAGCGCATCTATGCGGAGGCAAAAGAGAGAGGAATCAAAGCGCTGGATGCTCCGGTTTCCGGCGGGGATACCGGAGCGCAGAAGGGAACGCTGACGATTATGGTCGGCGGGGACAAAGATGCGTTTGACGCGAGTCTTCCGGTGCTATCTGCTATGGGGACCAATATTGTGTATGAAGGAACCTGCGGCATGGGACAGCACACCAAGATGGCCAATCAGATTGCGCTGGCAGGCTCTCTGATCGGGACAGCGGAAGCCATTGCGTACGGTAGGAAAGTAGGACTGGATCCAAAGGTCATGCTGGACACCATCAGCACCGGAGCCGCAGGCAGCTGGCAGATGTCCAATAATGGATTTAAGATTTTGGAAGGAGATTTTGCCCCGGGATTCTTTGTCTCTCATTATGTGAAGGACATGAAGATTGCCATGGAGGAAGCGGATGCGGTATCCCTTTCCCTGCCGGTGCTGCGGGAGGTCCTGGGACTTTTTGAAAAACTGGAAAAAGAAGGCGGCGGGAGACTGGGGACGCAGGCTATTATCAAGATGTATGAGGAGTGAGAGATGAAATTAATCAGCTGGAATGTCAACGGACTTCGAGCCTGCATGCAGAAAGGATTCGCGGAGTATTTTTCCGCTGCGGATGCGGATATCTTCTGCCTGCAGGAGACGAAGATTCAGGAGGGACAGATTTCTTTTTCCCCGGAAGGGTATCATTGTTACTGGAATTACGCGCAGAGGAAGGGA
>CAZROZ010000137.1:2347-5369 GCA_964601745.1 uncultured Lachnospiraceae bacterium
CGGCACGGCTCTTTTTACAAAGAAAGAGCCGCTGGCGGTCACTTACGGACTCGGGATTCCTGCGCATGACACTGAGGGCAGGGTGATTACGGCGGAATATCCGGATTACTACGCAGTGACCTGCTATACGCCCAATTCCCAGGATGAGTTGAAACGCCTAGCGTACCGGATGGAATGGGAGGATGCCTTTCGCGCATATGTGCAAGGCTTGGACGAGAAGAAACCGGTCATTTTCTGTGGAGATTTGAATGTGGCTCATGAGGAGATTGACCTGAAAAATCCCAAAACCAACCGACAGAACGCGGGATTCACCGACGAGGAGCGGGGAAAGTTTTCGCAGTTGCTACAGGCGGGTTTCGTGGACACCTTCCGGTATTTCTATCCGGATGCGGTGGGTATGTATTCCTGGTGGTCTTATAGGTTTCACGCCAGAGAGAAGAACGCGGGCTGGCGGATTGATTATGTCTGCGTCTCCCAGCGGTTAATAGATGTACTGCAGAGCGCGAAAATTCACACCGAGGTATTTGGCTCAGATCACTGCCCGATTGAACTCGTGATTGCGCTTGCCAATTGATATCACCTCTTACCCTGACATCATCGAGATTGAGAATGATGAGAAAAGCGGCGTGAGAAAAGCAGTCCCCCTATCGACAGGAAATTGCCATGATAAAGAGAGGGAGATTTTTATTTCTCTTGGGTGGCAGGTGTTCCCTATGAGATTGTCATGCGCCTAGCAGATTCTGGTCAAAGGCGAACAGTGCCTCATTGATCTCAAAGATGTTGTAATTTCCATGGAGTATGAAATATTCCACGATAATGTCAAACTTGTTACTGTGAGAAAGCGCAAACCCTGCCTTCATCAGCATTTCTCTTGTCTCATTCAGAGGCAGTTCCAGGCCGATGGCAAATGCCAGCACGGTAGCTTTGCTGGGCCGGTAATTGGGATCGCTGCGAATTTTGGAGAACAGCTTTCGGTCAATGTTGGCTCTCTTGTAGCATTGCACGTCTGTCAATCCCTTTTCGTCAATTTTGCGCAGGAGCATTTCAGAAAAACTCTCATCCAGCATGTCAACTGCCTCTGTGAGGGACGCGGCGGAAAGCGCGGCGTGATTTTCAGTGAATGCTGCCGATTGTATAATAGGGTAGGCATCCGGTGTCGGTGCTTTGCTTCGCGCACGGGGGAGCGAGGCGGCACTTTTGCGGGGAAGAGGCGAGGCAGTCCTTTGCGGGAAGGGAGACGCATCTTTTCCCTGGTCAGGAGAAGTGTTTGTGCGCCGGGGAGGCAATTCCTTATCCGCTTCTTGTGTGGATTCTTGCAGCATCTTAGAAAACGCGAAGTAATTCGGCGAATCTGCGATTCCGCGCTCTTGATCTACACTTTTCTCCTGGGTAAGGAAATCCTTTTTCCTATCGCGGAGGGACATACCGCGCAGCTCTTCTCTTTGAAAATCCGTGTGTTCCTCCACATAGTGATCATCAATATAAGAGGCAATGTCTGAGAAGAGTTTTCTGCTGATCTGGTAAGCATCATTTCCATAGATGACCAGGTAAACGGTCATGTCATTTTGAAAAAGAAATGCGCCGATGGTATCGATGGCGACTTTGAGCGCTTGGTCTTTGGGATAACCGTATACGCCGGAGGAGATCAAAGGAAAGGCCACGCTCTCGCAATGATGTTCCTTGGCTAGCTGCAGAGAAGTGGCATAGCAAGAGCGCAGCAGTGCCTCTTCCCCATGATCCCCTCCCTGCCATACAGGTCCCACCGTGTGTATCACGTATCTGCAGGGAAGGCGATAGCCCCCGGTGATCTTGGCATCTCCGGTTTTGCAGCCGCCCAGAGTCCTGCACTCCGCCAAAAGTTCCCTTCCAGCAGCTCTGTGGATCGCGCCGTCCACGCCGCCTCCGCCCAGGAGGGATTCATTGGCGGCATTGACGATGGCGTCCACCTTCATTTTTGTGATGTCATTTCTGATAATTTTGAGCGGCATGGAAAAGCCCTCCTTTTTTGTTTCTACTTTAGGGCCATTTTCCACCAGAACACTGGTTCTTGACCGGAAAGTGAATGATCTGTCTGTGCAATCCGACTGCTTTTTTCCCACAGCACTTACAATGCTTCCTCATAGGCTTGGCGCAGGGAGGACAGGAATGTCGCCTTCTCCGGGGACCGCATGAGAGCTTCTCCGATGAGGACCCCATCCGGCCTGCAGGCGGCTAAGGCGCGGATGTCGTCCGGCCCCGTGATGCCGCTCTCTGAGACAAAGAGAATGCCCGGCGGCAAAAGATCCCGCAGACGACGGCTGTTTTGGGTGTCGATGGAAAAATCTTTCAGATTGCGGTTATTGACCCCGATGATAGAAGCTCCCGCCAGGGCAGCTTGCTGCACTTCTGTCTCATCGTGGGCTTCCACCAGAGCGGAGAGCCCCAGTTCCTCACAGATTCCCAGGTATTCTTCTAATTCTTCTAATGATAAGAGGGCACAGATGAGCAGCGCTGCTGAGGCACCCAGTATCTTTGCCTCATAGATCATGTAGGCGTCTACGGTAAAGTCTTTGCGCAGACAGGGCAGGGAGACGGCTGCCGCGATTTCCCGGAGATACCGGTCGGAGCCCAGAAACCATTTGGGTTCTGTCAGAACGGAAATGGCGTCGGCACCTGCTTTTTCGTATTCCATGGCGATCGTCAGATAGGGAAAATCCGGTGCGATCAAGCCTTTGGACGGCGAAGCCTTCTTGCACTCGCAGAGGAAGGAGAGGCCGGGCTTTTGAAGCGCAAGGTTTAAGGCAAAAGTTCCTTTTGGCAGGTCAGCTGCCCTCTTTTTTACTTCACTGAGAGGATGTGTCCTCTTTGCCGCCGCTACGCGCTCTTTTGCGTGAGCCGCCAGTGCGTCTAGAATGGTTTCCATCTGTTATTGCTGTCCCTCCCTTGTGTATTTTGTGTGGCTCTTCCAGCTAGCCGCATTATAGCAGAGGGGAAAAGAAAAGGTCAAATGATTCTGTGCCCTGCAGGCAATGTCCGATTGATT
>CAZROZ010000138.1:0-5346 GCA_964601745.1 uncultured Lachnospiraceae bacterium
AGGACGGGCAGACGGGGCAATCCCTCGGATATGTGGTTTGTCATGCGGGAGGAGCATCAGGAGGCGAGAGCCATGCTGCCGGACAGCATTCCCTGGTATCTCATTCAGGGGATCGCGCTGGTGCAGCTTTATCTGGAGGAGCGCTTTGTGGAGCAGCCCCGGATGGACCGACTGCCTTACAGCCTTTTGTATCATCAGACCATGAGCACACTGGCCTCTCACGGGGAGATGACCGCCGCGGAGCTGGCCTCCCGGGTGCTGACCTTGTCCTGTTTTCACCGGGTCACGAAAGAAGATTATCAGATTCTGCTGCGGCATCTGATCGGGATCGGCCATATCAGCCGCACGGAAAACGGCGGTTTGATCGTGGGACTGGAAGGAGAGAGGATAGTCAATCAATACAAGTTCTATGCTGTCTTTCAGGAAAATGTGGAATACACGGTCCGCTCCGGCTCAGAGCAGCTGGGCACCATCGTAAAGCCGCCTCCGGTGGGAGACAAGATTGCCATCGCCGGACGGGTCTGGGTGGTGGACGAGGTGGATTACAAGCGGCGGATCGTGTACTGTACGCTGGTGAAGGGCAATATTCCGGCTTATTTCGGCGATGTGGCCGGGGATATTGACACCCGGATCTTGGAGCGAATGTATCACGTTCTGGGGGAGGAGAAGCAGTACCCCTATCTGATGCCCCACGCGGTGTGCCGGCTGGCGGAGGCGCGGGAGACTTTTCAAAATGCCTTGATGCGGGAGCGCCCGCTGGTTCACCTGGGCGGGAAGATGTGGGCACTTTTCCCATGGCTTGGCACGTACGCGTTTTTCGCCCTGGAGCGTTTTCTGAAGATTCGGTGCGGGGATCGGCTGGGATTAAAGGGCGTGTCGTCCCGGCGACCCTATTATCTGCAATTCACCATGCAGGTGGGAGAGGAGGCCTTCTATGAGATTGTCAAGGAGGAGGCGGAGCAGGAATTCGATCCGCTGAAACTGGTCTTTCCTGGTGAAGTCCCCGTCTTTGAGAAGTATGACGAATTCGTGCCGCCGGAATTGATTCGAAAAGGATTTGCCCTGGGGGTACTGGACGTAAAAGGGATGAAAAAACGGGTGCTGTCGTGGCGGTGAAAGGGCAGACGCATGGGATACCGGGAGAACAAAGAAACGTGGTATGCTTTAAAGACGCTGTCATGATAAAAGCCCCATCCAGAGAGGTCTGATTTCCTGGCTGGATAGGGCTTTCATTTTTTGTCGCATGTTGCGGATAGACGGTCTCTTCGTCTGTCATTTGGGCAGGCAGAAGATGTGCCATTCAAGCAGAGATTTGCCATCAGGCGGAACTGTGCCATTCAAGTAGGAATGTGCCATTCAGGGAAAGCGCGGTCGAATCTCGATCGACGCTTGCCCGGAATTACGGGCGCAGTCCCATTCCACCCTCCAAGGTGAGTGTCTCGCCGGTGAGATATTTGAAATCAGGATGTGCCAGCTGGACGCAGACTCTGCCGATCTCCTTCTCCGGATCGCCGTAATGCCCCATCGGAGGCATTTTCACGTTGGCTTTAAAGGCGTCCGGATAGTTGAGCTCAAAATTCTCCAACTGAGAGGTCCAGGCGATGGGGCAGATCACGTTGACATTGATGCCGTCGGGTCCCCATTCTGTCGCTGCCACCCGGCTGAGGCCCCGGATGCCCTCCTTGGCCGCAGCGTAGGCACATTGACCGTAATTGCCGAACAAGCCGGCTCCGGATGCGAAATTGATGACAGTGCCTTTGGTCTCTTTCAGGTATGGATAGCACGCCTTCATGTAATAGAAGACGGCATACAGCCCGGAATAGAGGGCCAGGTTGAATTGATCTGTGGTATGTTCTGCCAGAGGAACGCCGGACGCGGAGGCCTGTGCGTTATTGATCAGCACATCGATGTGGCCGAAAGTGTCTACGGTCTGCTGTACGACGTGGTTCACCACCGCTTCATTGTCTGAGGAGGCGGAGACATCTGCCTGCAGAATCAGCACTTTGATCCCATATAAGCGCTCCAGCTCCTCTTTCGCGTCTTCCAGTTTCTTTACGTTGCGACCGGTGATGACCAGGTTCGCTCCCTCTTTGGCATAGGCGGTGGCAATTCCATATCCGATGGAGCCGCACGCACCGCTCTTTAGCACTGCCCGGCCGGCGCCGGTGATGATCGCTGTTTTTCCAGTTAAGAATCCCATGATTTTTTTCCTTTCTAAAGATTGAATTGACATTTACCATTTTTTGTTCGATGCCGCATCTTTTGACACGGTTCATTGTACTATCCATGCGGGGAAAAAGCAAGAAAAATGACGGGTTAGAAAGCGCACATCCGGATAGGAACAAAGAAAAACGGAGAAATAGACAAACGCGTAAAATTGTTTTATAATTTGTCCCTGCCATTTGAAAGAGAAAAAAACTTGATTTTGCATAAGATTTGCATAAGAACGGTAAGGAGAGGAAAAATGCAGACAGAAAGAAAAACTCTTGGACTGAAGAGAGGCATTCTGATGATTTTGGCGGCAGTGTGCTTTTTTGCACTGCTTCCCGGCAAAGCACAGGCCTCGTCCTGGGAGGATGGTTTTTATTCTACCTGGGAGATGACGTGGGATTACACCTGGGATGAGGCGTCCCAGGGCTATGTGGTGAGCAGATATCGCGGAAATGAAACAGTGGTGACGGTACCTGCGTCGTATGACGGGATGCCGGTCACGGGGATGGGTGCGTGCTTTCAGTATAACGATACGGTTACGGAAGTCGTGGTGCCGGAGAGCGTCAAGAACCTGTCAAAATTCACCTTTGTCTCCTGCCCTCAGCTGCGACGGGTGGAATTTCAAGGCGGAATCGAGACGCTGCCCAATCAGACTTTTGACGGATGTGCGCAGCTGACGGAGGTTATTCTCCCACCGACTCTAAAGGAACTGGGGTCCTACGTTTTTAACAGCTGCCCTTCGCTCAAGGCTTTGACTTTGCCGGAAGGCGTGCTGCGCATCGGCAAATACGCTTTTTCCAGAGCGGGAATAGAAGAGCTTTTCATCCCGGCCAGTGTCGAAGAGGTACCTGAGTACGCTTTCATGAACACCCCACTGAAAAGCGTGACTATCAGCGCCAGGCAGATAGATGACTACGCGTTTTACGATTGCCAGGATCTGTACCAGGTGATTCTGGATGACAATGTGAAGAAAATCGGGGAAAATGCCTTATATAGCTGCAATAAAGACAGCCTGACCATCGTGGCGCCGAAGGATTCCTATGCTGCCTCTTACGCCGCACAGAATCAGTTGGCGACGACCACCAGTCGGAAAGTCAGCCAGGAGAAGATGCGGTCCACGGCACTGACGGGGGAGAAACTGCGACTGCACATTTTCAACACACCGGATCCCATCACCTGGTCTACCTCCAAAAAGAGTGTGGCGACGGTGAGCGAGCAGGGGGTCGTGTCCATGAAAAAAACCGGGAGCGTCACCATCTCCGCGAAAGTGGGCGAGAAGAAGTACAGCTGGAAATTCAATGTCAAAGCCCGCACCCAGAATAGCGTTCTAAACCTGATCTATCGCTATTATGTGACCAGGGATATGACGGATAAAGAGAAGGTGACGGCAGCCAATCAGTGGCTGGCGGCGAACGTCAGCTACGACACGCGCCTTTACACCGCGGGGAACGTCCCCGATGTGAGTTTCACTGCCAAGGGAGCGCTGGAGAAAGGTGTGGCTGTCTGCGACGGATATGCCAAGGCATTTAAATTGATCATGGACCACTACGGAATCCCCTGCAAGCGGGTGGTGGGAACCGGAAATGGACAGAGTCACGCGTGGAATCTGGTCCAAATCGGTTCCAAATGGTACCATGTGGATACGACCTGGAATGATCCGATCTATGTCACAAAGGACGGCTCACTGGAGTCAAGGGAGACAGCGGACACAGAGTATCTGCTGGTGACGGATTCTGTCCTGAAAAAGGACCACAAGTGGAAGACCTCTCAGTACCCAAAAGCGAATACGAAAAAGGTCAACGCCAATGTGACGCACACCGGCATTTCCGGCGCGGTGTTGAACCGGCGCACAGCCGCCCTCTCCGCGGGGGACACAACGACTTTTACAGTCACCGGGACGAAGAAGACCGTCAAGTACAAGACCAGTGACAAAAAGGTGGCCACGGTCAACAGCAAGGGAAAAGTGACGGCCAAGGGTCCGGGCACAGCGAAAATTACGATAACCATTGGCAACAGCACGTATACTTGCGTCGTGACAGTGAAAGGAGGAAAATAAAAATAGAAAGGAAAAGCAGGAGATCCTGCTCATCAACTGAATAGTGGATGTCGTGGTAGAGAGAAGATTTTTTGGCGCACGAAATTCTCTACCTTATGATATCGATAAATGACCGGTGCCTTTGCACACAAGATGCGGATGTGGAGACAAAGGGTAAAAGGGAAACAGGTGCGATCCCTGTGCGATCTCGTCACTGTGACAGGAGAGTGCGGAGCGAAGATAGTCACTGGCATTGCTGGGAAGGCTGCTCTGCGCGTTTCAATTTTGATGGATCCTCAAGCCAGGAAACCTGCCGGCCGTTTGGTACAGGAGGCTCTTTGCCTAGAGCGCGGGAATTGTTCCAGCGCAAAGAGAAGAGCGCTCCAGGTCACGAGGAATTGGCCGTACTGGTTCAGGCGCTGGCTCGTAAAGGGACAGGGTCTGTTTCATGCTGCCTTTGATTCTTGTGAATGAAAGGCTTTTTTTATGCCGGAAAGGAAGAACAAAGGGATGAAACGACAATTGTGGAGAAACAAGGGAATTGACAGCAGGATCCTGCTGGTTTTGCTGGCGGCATTGGTGTTTTTGCTGGCGGCAGGCTGCGGCGACTCAGGTGGGGAGGAACAAAATACGGAAACTGAGACCCAGGAAGAGAGCCAGACGACGGCTCAGACGCAGCAGGAAGAAGCGTCCACGTCCTCCCAGGTAGCGGGGGAGGGAGATAAAACCGAGGAACAGCAGTTGGATGTGAGCGATCTGACCCCGGTAAAAGGGGAGGACCTGAAAGACGGGACTTATGAAATCACAGTGGACTCAAGCTCCGCCATGTTTTCCATCACTTCTTGTGCGCTGACTGTGGAAAACGGGAAGATGACTGCTGTGCTCACCATGAGCGGGACGGGATATAGTGCGATCTATCCGGGGACCGCCCAAGAGGCGGCTGCCGCCGGAGAGGAAGACGTGATTTCCTATGTGGAGGATAAAGAAGGCGCGTTCACGTTCAACGTGCCGGTGGAGGAGTTAAACGCCCTGACAGATTGGGCAGCTTACAGCAAAAAGAAAGAGCTCTGGTACGACCGGACTCTGGTATTTCGAGCGGA
>CAZROZ010000139.1:0-5340 GCA_964601745.1 uncultured Lachnospiraceae bacterium
ATGGGCTTGTAACTACCCAGCCGTAGTAACGGCGTTTGCCTCCGGCCTTTAAACCCCGACAGACATTACTGCCTGAAGTGGCGTTACATCGCGGGACGGTTGACAGCGCCCCTTGCAGGAGAGATTTACTCGCCCACAACTGTATCAGGTACTAAATAATTGATTCCCATGCGATACAGATTCATTGCTCCGATACGATCATCATTCGACTGATACCCACAGTTTTTGCAACAGAAAATGTGTCTCTTCTTGTTGCGATTCGCTTTCTCTGTATGACCGCAGACCGGGCAGCACTGACTCGTATAAGCCGGATTGACCTTGATCACTTTGTCTTTGTGCTTTATAGCCTTATACATCAGTTTTTTTTCAAGGTCATAGAATGACCAGCTTACACTTGTATAACGGTCTTTGGTACGTACCTTTTCGGTCGCGTTTCGGATACCGCTTAAATCTTCGAGGACAAAAAGCGTATGTTCGGGGTTCTGTTCAACGAGTGCCTTCGATACACAGTGGTTGACATCCTGCATCCAACGGTTTTCTCGCTGCCCTATGGCTTTTAGTCTCCGTCTTGAAGACGGTGTCCGGACTTGTTGAAGCTCTTTTCGGAGATTTTTGTAATGCGCCCGCTTTTGTTTTACTTTTCTGCCGCTCACAAAGCCGGATTTATGTTCGCTGTCGTAAGTGGTAACGATAAAGTTGATCCCTCTATCAACGCCCACCACGTTGCAAATGTCGGAATCGAGACATTCCGGGACCTCAAAGGTGACAGGTATGTGTAAAAAATATTTGCCGTGCTTTTTTACCAGTTTGGCCGTGCCGAAATGGTAAACGTCCCGGTTAAAATATTTTTCCATACCTTTTGAAATATAAGTAAGCTTAATCCTCCCTTCCAGTGTGTTGACGGAAAATTGATCCGCTGAAAGAGAATAGTCTCTATTCCAGACAAGATCGTACTGAGGATTTTTAAACGAGGGTTTTATCCATTCTTTCTGGTTTTCCAGAATTGTCTTATAACGGGCAATTACCGTTTTGATAACGGACTGTGCCATTTGAGATTTAAGTCCGAATTTTTCCCGGAGCGAATAATACAGGGCTTTGTTCAGTGAGGGCTGTTTCAAATCGTGGGTTTCAAAAACATAGTCCGAGACATAGTTACAGGCATCACGATAAGCGGAAAAAGTATTGTCAAGAACGGACTTTTCCGCATCCGTTACCACTATTTGTATTTTAGCTGTAACTGTCATAGACTGCATTATTTTTCCTCCTCGTTCTCACTTAAAAACATTATTTGGAAAAAGAATATATTCTGGTCAGACGGATATTTTGCCTGTAGCATTGGGGAGGTATCATCAAGTACCATTCAGCGGTACATTGAGACACAGGGGTAAAAACGGCTCTCCTCCCACCCCTTAAAAGGAGTGGGTTTCCGAGCCGAAAAATTTTATGAACGCACTGCCGTGTCAACCAATCCGGCTTCCCTACTTTCGCCTGCTACCGTGAGACAGGCAAAAAGCGTTCTCTTTTCCTAGTCTACCACTAAGAGACATCAATTGTCACTTCTTTTTCCTGCTCCTGTCTCTCTTTTCTGCTTGCTCCTCCAGCTTTTCTTTTCCAAGGAAAAGAATGCAGATCACCGCGAAAAGCAAGCCACCAGCCGGGAAACGATCTTCCACACCGGTTTTTGGCAGGGATGGTTCCTCGTCTATGGATGGTCCCTCCGGCACCTCTTTCTTTTCCACTGTCGTGTCTTCCTCGTTGACCAGTTCTATCATATAAGTAGTATCTCCTTCCGGATCAATGGTGACGAGATAGGGCGTATCATCCAACAGATATCCCTCCGGAGCTTTCGTCTCTTGAATCTGATACGTGTACGCATGGACGAAAAAGCCATCCTGGTATTCTCCCATCGGCAACAGTCCAGACTGGGTCCATCCTTCCTCATCCGTGATAAGATGTTCCACCAGCTGACCCTCTTCATCCAGCAAATCAAATTCTGCTCCCGCTAAGTCTGAGCCATCCGGATCAGATTTTCGAATCATAATACGAACTTTACGCAGGGGATCTGTCATCACCACTGCCAGATTCATATCCAGATCTGTCACCGTGAAAGTCAGCTCCCTCGCTGTATCATAGCCCAAAGGAGCTCGCTCCTCCCGAACCGTGTATGTGCCGGGGGCTAAATCGAGAAAAATCTCCGGCTCAGGACCGGACACCCATTCCCGCAGCAATGTCCCATCCTCCGCAAAGAGAAGCAGCGATGCGCCGGACAAACGATGTCCCTCTTCGTCTTCCTTTACAATCGTCACATAGCTGTGACCAGGTTCTCCGGGAGGGATATCCGGCGGATTGTCCGGCTCATCCGGTTCGTCAGGCTCTGTCTCATTAACGATGGGATCCTTTTCTACCACCCCGTTTTCATCAATTCTGGCATGAAGCACTACCTCAAGCCTTGTCACTGAAGAGGCACTGCGGGATAAGGTTACCGACTGGTGATTCTCCAGCGTAATCTCTCCTGGAAGTGTTGCCTTCTGTGGGAATTTCTCCTCCAGCTCATTCCCGTCCTGATCCAGCAATTGGTTTCCCTCCGCATCCGTCCAATGAGGCGCATTCTCTCCCTCCGGCATAGCCCCGACGAAAGAGCCGGCACCTGCAATCAGGAAAGATCCGTCCTCCTTCAGTGCGGCGAAAGCCAACGTGCCGTCACTAAACGCCGCAATCAGTTCCTTTCCCGGCAGCAGTGTCACTTCCCGCTCACTTTCACTCTCCCCATCAATCCAAAGTCCAGTCACCGTCCCTGAAAAAGTGACAGTGCCTTTTGTGTGCTCAAAATCTTCCGGGATGAGCTGCAGATATCCTGCTTGACGTGGCAGATACAGACGCAGACCCTGTGGTGCTCTGTCCTCTTCCCTCGGCACTTCTTCCTGGAGTTCCTCATTTTCCCCAGATTCTTTTTCTTTTTCCTTATCCTCTTTGGGAATCACCGCTAACAAATCGAACCCGGTAAAGGCAATGGACTGTTTATAGGTATAGACGGTTTCCCCGGCGGGTCCGGTCTGCTTTGAGACGCCCTGGGCCTGATCTGCCTGATCTGTCACGGTCACACCGGATGGAAAAGTGAGTCGATAACTTTGTTTCTCTACCGTTAAAGTGCCCTCTGCTCCGTTCGGAAAACGCACTGTGACCGGCTCATAAATTCCAGCTGTGATACGGACCTCGCTGTGCTCTTCCCGAAGAAATTGTCGTACCAGCACACCGTTTCCCACTTGTTCTTCTGGAATTTCTTTCTCCATCTCATAAGAAATCCCGTTGATCGTCAAAGTCGGGATAGGAAGTCTATTTTCCACAAAAATTGTCCATTCTGCAAGACCATCCCCCTGGTGTGCCACAGTACCGCTTACGCCCTCTTCCGGCAACTTAAATTGTAGAGAGGTAGGAGCTGTTTCTTCGCCGGCATAGAACGAGTAATGGGTTCCTTCCAGTTTTGCGCCTTCCGGTGCCTTCAGCTCCTTGGCATAATAGAAGCCTTCCGGAATCTTCACCGCCGTGGTCAAATCGCCATCTTCTCCGGTCTCCAGCACCGCAACCAGTGCATTGGCCGGTAATGGGTCAACACCATCTGATGTACCACCGATTCCGTCTTTTCCCGTAAAAATACCAAAAACCGCACCGACACCAGGCCAGCTGTCCCCATTTTTTTCCTGCAGAACCTTCAGCATTTGCAGATCTACCACTGCCAGCCCATTCTCCTCTCCCACACTGGTCCAAACCAGAGGAGTGAACGCATTCTCATAGGTAAGAGAGAATGGGATCGGTTCTGTATTCTGTACATATCCTGCCGGTGCCTGCACTTCCTCAATCACATAGTCTCCCAGGGGCAATTCCTTGCTGGTGGCGATTCCGTCTTCACCGCTGACGATTTCCTCCACTAAAGTCCCTTGGGGATAACGCATCGTGCGATCAATCGCCTCCAGCGTCATTCGTCCTCTCTGCTGTTCTTTGTCTTCCTCGAGGACGGATGCTGTATCGTTGACGCCCCGCGCATCGGAGACGAGATCCTTTTCAGTTTCGTAATCCAATGCGCCTCCGGGGCTCTCCAGGATGCCGCCGTCCTCTTCTGATTCTTCAGGGGTGTTTTGCGTGGTTGTCTCATCTTCTCCTGCGCTTTCATTCTCCTCCTTTTGGTCTTGTGAAAAAGCATCTGCGGACGCTTGCTTTGCATCAGCGATCTCCTCTTTCTCATTCCACATTTTCTCAGCGTCCGCACCCTTCTCGCTCACTTCCACCCACAATTTCAGCACCGTCTGATCAGGGAAAGTCAAGGAAAATGTGCCATCTGGATCATGAGAGGCAGTTCCCAGGGATAGATGAATCAACGATCCGTCTGCCTTTCCCATTTCATATTCCACTCGGTACCAATCTGAACCGTCCCCTAGACTCACCCGGCGAATCGGGTTATCTGGGGTGATGTCCTTGGTGAAGTCAATCTTCTCTCCTTCGTAAGTCAAAAGCGGCATCTCCGCCGTGGCAGAAATCCAGATATCCGCTCGCATCTGATTGCTGGAATAAAGACCACTGATCTTTGTGCCGTCGTGCAGCAGCAGATATTCCGTCGCCTCCGGTTCATGAAAGGCGAAATGATCCTCCCGCACAGGGGGTTCTCCCGTCTCCTCCGTAGTCAGCGTGCAGCCGTTTCCTTCTTTGGAAGTGACGGATGCTGAGAGTGCCTGTAATTCTATGGAAAAATCAGCTTTGGCAGTGCCCGCATCCGGATCCGCGATCACAGTCCAGGCATCAAGCGGCACAGTGGTTCTCGTTTCCGCGTCCCAGCGATCCGGCAGCGTCATTGTCCAACCGTTTATACTTGAGAGTCCCTGAATCAGGATGATCTTTGCGGTTCTGGTCACTTTGCTCACGGTTTCCCCATTCTCATCACAGCGCACCCACACCATTTTCTCTTGTTCTTCTTTCGAGGTGGTTTCGCCGCCATGAGCATACAGCAGGTAGGATCCATCGCCATTTTTGCACAGATATTTCCCCTCTTTTTCCACTTTGCTGTAGCCGTCAGGATATGCAGTCGGCGTGCGATCCAGCCGATAAATGCTGTCCTCAGGCAAAGTTTCCCCGGAAAGCCACTGTTCCGGGTCATACCATTTTTCCGGATCGGGATCCTTGGACAAAAGAACCGCCTCGTTTTTCTCATTTACAAGAACATACACACTCCCGCCTTCAGCGGTAGCCTGAAGATCGATCGCCTGTTCTCCCCCGCGGTACGTCTCAGAATAAGAATATCCCTGGGGCAGAGCGGGGAGGTTATTGCATGCGCTGGTCTCATAGACACGA
>CAZROZ010000140.1:0-5301 GCA_964601745.1 uncultured Lachnospiraceae bacterium
ACCTGGCACTGCGACGATGGGGGGCTTCCCGGACAGAGTTTTTATTGGCGGCGGCTCAGATTCCCGGGATCTATGTGCCGTCTCTCTATGAAGTAACATACGGGACGGATGGAAGGATCACATCCTTCGCCCCGAAGCAGGAAGATGTTCCATCAAAAATTCAAAAACAAGTCGTCATGGATTTAGACCACACCTATTACCCCAGGAGGCCCTTGGTGCCCTATCTGCGGGTGACCCAGGACAGGGTGGTGCTGGAGATCCAGCGGGGCTGCATCAGAGGCTGCAGGTTCTGTCAGGCAGGCATGATTTACCGCCCGCTGCGGGAGAGAAGCGTGGAATTCTTAAAAGCCCTGGCAGAGGAGATGCTTGCTTCCACCGGACAGGAGGAGATTTCCTTTAGTTCCCTCAGTTCCAGCGATTATCGCGGACTGCCGGAATTGATCTATGACCTGATGGAGGAATGTGAGAGAAAAAAGGTCAATATCTCTCTGCCGTCACTGCGGATTGACGCCTTTGCCCTGGATGTGATGAGCAAGGTGCAGGATGTGCGCAAGAGCAGCCTGACTTTCGCGCCGGAAGCCGGTTCTCAGCGGATGCGGGATGTGATCAATAAGGGATTGACGCAGGAGGACATTCTGAACGGCGCAAGGGATGCGTTCCTCGGCGGCTGGAACCGGGTCAAACTCTATTTCATGCTGGGACTTCCCACCGAGACAATGGAGGACGCGGCGGATATCGCCAGGCTCTGCAATGAGATCGCGGAGACCTACTACAGTCTGCCCAAGGAAAATCGGCACGGCAAGGTGAGCATTGTGGTCAGCACCGCCTTTTTCGTGCCGAAGCCGTTCACTCCGTTTCAGTGGGCGAGAATGGACACGCCGGAGGAATATGAGAGGAAGCAAAAGCAGGTCAGCAGTACTTTGAAAGAGCAGCGAAACGCCAAAAGTGTAAAGTATAACTGGCACGATTCGAATCTCTCTGTGCTGGAAGGTGTCTTTGCCAGAGGAGACAGAAGGCTTGGCCCCGTGCTGCTGGCGGCCTATGAGAGCGGCTGTCTCTTTGATTCCTGGTCTGAATATTTTTCTTTTGAGAAATGGAAAGACGCCTTTGCCGCCGCGAATGTGGATCCCGCCTTTTATGTCAACCGGGAGCGGGAAAAGGACGAGATTCTTCCCTGGGATTTTATTGACTGCGGCGTGCGGAAAGAATTTTTGTGGCAAGAGTATGAGAGGGCAAAGCGGGGTCAGGTGACGGGAAATTGCCGGGAACAGTGCAGCGGCTGTGGCGCCGCAAGATACAAAGGGGGCGTCTGTTTTGAGAGCAAGACTTAAATTCCAAAAAACAGGGGCTTTGAAATTCATCAGCCATCTGGATGTGATGCGGACTGTCCAGAAGGCGTTTCGCAGAGCGGGACTTGCCGTGTCGTACTCCAAGGGGTTCAGTCCCCATCAGCTGCTGTCGTTTGCCTCCCCATTGGGCATCGGACTGACCAGTGACGGCGAATACCTGGATGCCCAATTTGATTGTACCTATCAGGGAGAGGAAGTCCTCTCCCGGCTCAATGCCGTTCTCCCGGAAGAGCTGCAGTTCACGGGATTCCTCCCGCTCTCTTTGGAGTGCAAGCCTTCTATGGCGCTGGTGGCAGCTGCCAGGTATTTGCTGGGATTGAGGGAAGACGTTTCGGTTTCTTCTGTCCCGGAAGGTCTCACAGAAATCCTGGAAGAGCTCTATGCACGGGAAAGCCTCGTTCTGGAGATCACATCAAAATCCGGAAGCAGACAGATGGACATCCGCCCATACTGGTATGACTTTCACTGCGCAAAGAGAGAGGACTATGCGGGGAGCGGCGCGGACTGTCTGGAGAGTCCGCTGCTCTTTGAATTTTTACTCTCCTCCGGCAGCGTGGTAAATGTGAAACCGGAGGTCCTGCTCACCGCCGCGTATGAGGCGTTGTCCCTGCCTTTTCCTGCCTATGACTGGCAGATTCACCGGATGGATTTATATGGAAGGCGGGAGGACGGCAGCTTTTATTCGCTGGGTGAGGGGAGTTCTGCGTGAAGAGGAGCGAATATCTACTTGTTGTGCGAGAAAATTAGGAACGAAAAAACGAGCTGTCAACCCGCTGGGTGAATGAAAATAAAGAGTGCGCAGGCGCGGGAATGATTTGCCGCATTTGACAGGAGGGAGGGGGAGATGAGCCGGAGACTGGTGATCTCCAAGAGGGAGAACGGAATTTTCTGGGGAATTTTTGAAGACGAACACTGTCTAAAATTGGGAGCGGAATCTATCAGGCAGTCTGCG
The DNA here is from genome assembly GCA_964601745.1 of uncultured Lachnospiraceae bacterium. Lineage (GTDB taxonomy): Bacteria > Bacillota > Clostridia > Lachnospirales > Lachnospiraceae > CAZROZ01. Next base: position 2,302 of record CAZROZ010000140.1, read on the forward strand.
CGACTGGGCAATCTCTATGTGGGCAGAGTCCAGCACGTGGTCAAGAATATCCAGGCGGCATTTGTGGAATTTGCCCCGGGACAAACGGGATATCTGAATCTGAAAGAGATGGAGGAGCCGATCTATACCAAGAAAAACGGAAAAGGCGCCCTGCCGGTCCAGGGCGATGAACTGGTGGTGCAGATATCCGGTGAGCCGGTGAAAAAGAAAGGACCTCTGCTCAGCACCGCGGTTCAATTGCACAGCGGTGAATTGATTCTGGCGCGGGGGAGAGAATATGTGGGGATCTCTCAAAAAATCCAGGACCCAGCGGAACGGGACCGCTTGCGGAGGGTCCTCGCTCCCTACTGCAGAGAGAAAAAGGGATTCATCGCACGCACCCAGGCCCAGGGAAAAGAAGAGGCAATCCTTGTGCAGGGAGCGGAAGAGCTGCAGATTCAATATCAATCCGTTCTGGATCATGCTGCCCATGCGAAGGCGCCAGCTCTGCTGTGGGAGACGCCGCCCGGCTATCTGCGGGAATTAGAGGAGAGCGATGCCCCTTTGCTGACGGAGATTGTCACCGATCAGGGAGAAATTCAGACACAGTTTCTGCAATTTTTCACAGAAAATCCACAGCACGCGCTGCCGGTGCGTCTTCTTTTGGGAGAAGAATTTTTCCTTTATGATGGCAGGCTGAAAAAAGCGCTGGATCAAGCCCTGTCCCGGAAAGTGTGGCTGAAATCTGGCGGTTATCTGGTGATTGAGCCCACGGAGGCATTGACGGTCATTGACGTGAATTCCGGGAAAGCAGTGACGAAACGGGGGAAACCGGAGGAGACGTTCCTGCGGCTGAATCTGGAAGCGGCGGCGGAGGCGGCGGCACAGATCCGGCTGCGGAATTTGTCAGGTATGATTCTGATTGACTTTATCGACCTGGAAATGGAGGAGAGCCGGACGGAGCTGCTGCGGGAAATGCGGCGGCTGACGGCATTAGACCCGGTAAAATGCACGGTGGTGGACATGACGCAGCTGCAGCTCATGGAGCTGACCCGCAGGAGAACCCGCCCCTCCATCGCGGAACAGGTGAGAGAGGTGGAAGTGTCATGGGAGGAAATAAAAGGATCAGCGGGAAAACCCCAAAGAGAGAGCAATCTCACATAAGGAGTGAGGAAAATCATGGCGAAGCAGACAAAAACCAATGTGATGCGGATTCTGGATCAGAAGAAAATCCCCTACCGCGCTTCTTCCTATCCGGTGGATGAGACAGATTTGTCCGGTGTGCACGCTGCCGCCCTGTTGGGACTGGATCCGGCGATGGTATTTAAAACACTGGTGACAAAGGGAGAGCGCCGGGGATATCTGGTTTTTTGCATTCCGGTGGCGGAGGAGCTGGATTTAAAGAAAGCCGCCGTTGCCGTCAAAGAGAAGCGAGTGGAACTGCTGCCGCAAAAAGAACTGCTGCCGGTGACAGGATATCTCCGAGGTGGATGTTCCCCTATTGGGATGAAGAAGGCGTTCCCCACGTATCTGGACGCGTCTGCAAGGAATTTGCCGGAGATCTCTATCAGCGCCGGAAAACGAGGCGAACAGGTGATTTTGGATCCAGTGGATTTGGCCGGGTTCATTGAGGCAGAATTCGCGGATTTGACGGTGTCTTGAGGAAGGCGGAACAGGAAGAACTTTTCATCGATTTATTTCCGACTTTTTGCTGGGCTTCCTGACTTTTTGCTGGTTTTTCTGACTTTTGCTTGGTTTGCGGTGCGCAAAAAAATTCTGCAGACTATTGACGCACTTTGCCCCTTATGGTATGATTCATCAGTATGCCGCTCAGCGAGGCAAGAAAAGCGCGGGAGCCCCGCCGCCGCAGCTGGCGAGTAAGAGAAGAAGGAGGAGCCAATATGTACGCAATCATCGCCACAGGCGGAAAGCAGTACAAGGTTGCAGAAGGCGATATCATCCAGGTAGAGAAGCTTCGTGCTTCAGAGAATGAGACCATTACCTTTGATCAGGTGCTCATGATCGGCGGAGACGAAGTGAAGATCGGCAATCCGACTGTAGCCGGCGCTGCCGTCACTGCCACTGTACTCGGTGAGGGGAAGGGCAAGAAGATCATTGTCTACCGGTATAAGAGAAAGACCGGATATCACAAGAAAAAAGGCCACAGGCAACCCTACACTGAGGTTAAGATTGAGAAGATTAACGGATAATGACAGACAGGATCAGCTGTTATGATACGAGTTACCATGTTTCTGGAGAAGGGGGTTCCCGTCGGGTTCAGGACGCATGGGCACGCGGGATTTGCCGAGGAAGGCACGGATATCGTGTGCGCCGCGGTCTCAGCCCTGACGATTACAGCCATGAATGCCATTGAGGCGCTGACAGGTGCCGCCTTTACCCGGGAAATGCGGGAAGAGGACGGAGAGATTTCCTTTTGGCTGACGAGACGAGACGAAGGCAGCGAACTTCTTTTGAGGGCGCTGCGGCTGGGGCTTTCCCAGATCATGGAGGAGTATGGCAGCGAGTATCTTTTACTTGACACCAGGGAGGTGTGACAACTATGGTGAGAATGAATCTGCAGTTTTTTGCCCATAAGAAAGGCGTCGGCTCTACCAAGAACGGGAGAGATTCCGAGTCCAAACGCCTTGGCGCAAAGCGGGCAGACGGACAATTCGTGCGTGCCGGCAATATTTTGTATCGGCAGCGCGGGACGAAGATCCATCCGGGCGTCAATGTAGGCCGCGGCAACGATGATACGCTGTTCGCACTGAAGGATGGCGTGCTTCGCTTTGAGAGAAAAGGCCGTTATAAAAAGCAGGCCAGTGTCTATCCGGTGAGCGCGGATTGATGATTCATAAGAGGTGAGCCCCAATCGTGCATTGGGGCTTTTTCTAGTAGAGAAAGTGTTGAAGCGGCGACGCGCTGTTTTTCAGGATGGGGAGTGGCTTCCTCATGCTTTTTCAGAATAAACTCCCATGTCCCACATATGGGACAACACCATAAATGAAAGCCCACGGATTG
>CAZROZ010000141.1:0-5294 GCA_964601745.1 uncultured Lachnospiraceae bacterium
TGATAGCCTTGACTGGGTTCTCTCTCATGCAATTTTCCCTTCTTATCAATATACTGCAGCACCACTCCGTAGCCTCCTGGTCCGTAAGAATTATTTGGCGCTGCGCCGTCTGTATAGATTGTCACGTCCATTTCTTTTTATCCGCTCCGTTTTCTTGAGATTGCTTCCTGGCGCCCCCTTATGTGGAACATGGGGGCTATTTTCTGTATTGATGTTCTATCGCCTGTTTCTCTTTGATTTTTCGTTTATTCTACCATACCAAAATCAGAAAAAAAAGAGGAGGTCTTTGTTTGCCTCCTCTTCTTTTTTTCTTCTTTTCTTTTTTCAGTTTATTCACGGCGTTGCGCTACATGTGCGGCATGAAAGTTCGCTCTGACACCTCAATCCTTGATGACCCGCACCGCCTTCACTGGGGTCCGGTAATAGAGATTGGAGATCTTGATTCCGCTCCTGGGATTGCTGGCGTGAATCACCTGGCCGTTTCCGATGTACATGGCCACATGGTTGATCCGGTAGCCGTTGGAGTAAAAGAGCAGATCCCCAGGCCGAATGCTGGACAGGGAAACCGAAGTGCCCACCGTTGCCTGCTCCCAGGAACATCTGGGAAGACTGTATCCGAAATGCTCATAAATCCGCATGGTAAAACCGGAGCAATCCGTGCCGCTGGTCAGACTGGATCCCCCGTATACATACCGGTTCCCAAGGAATCTCTGGGCATAGGAAACCATCTGACTGCGCACAGAGGAAGTGCTGGTATCCAGTTCTTTGACACTGACGGCCTTATCCAGCTCAAAGGAAATCGTGACATAATCGCCTTTCACCCAGCCTTTGTCCTCATCCAGCGCGATCTGAACCCAGCCGTCCTTCTCCTTAATTACTTCCAGTTCCTCTTCCATGGGAACCAAGGTCAGGATCTTGCAGTCCGTGTTGGGCTTTTCCCGGACAAACAGCGTCTCAGTGATCACGATGGCCTTCTTGGTGCCGACTTCCTTGACTTTTTCCGCTACCTCATCTCCCATGATCAGGTACTCGGCGCTGACCCAGCCGGTCACCTTGCCGGAGCGGATTTTCACCCACGTCTTGTTCTTATTGTAATCCAGAATGGTACCGCCGGCGTTGCGGGGAAGTTTCCCGATGATCGACGCGTCCTCACTGGCCTTCGAACGAATATTCAGATAGTTGGTCACATTGGCGATGACGGTATTCTTCCATTTCTTCTGCTCCCGGGAATCCACCCGCTCTCTGGCGATGTCCTCCTCAGTCTTGGGTGCCTCCGTCGTGGTCTCTGTCTCAGGGGCGGTCGTCGTCTCCTCTGTCGTAGTCTCCGTGGTCTCGGTGGTCTCAGTGGTCTCCTCCATCGCTGCCTCCGGCACCCGCTCCTCCCCGCTGACGGGATCGACATAGAGGCCGGCCAGCTCTTTATTCTCCGGGAAATAAGATTCCGCTTCCTGAGACGTCATCGCCTCCATGTCGTCTTCTGTTTCGCCCTCCGTATCTTCTTCTTTTAGAGAAAAAATGGAGATGGAAGCCTTAGAGGAAACAGCCTGTATCCTGTTATCAGCAGTAGAAAGGTTAGCACTCTCGGCGTCGATTTGGGGGTCTGAACCCAGGCACATCAAAAATGCCGCACAAGTCAGAACGAAAAATACCGCTAGTTTTTTCTTCATCGCCGCTCCTTTCTCTTTAGTCTTGACATTTCACAATTCAAAGAAGCCTTCTCGTCTCACAGTAAACTCCCGTGCGCCGCATATGGGGCACCACCATGAATAAAAGCGTCCGTGCGCCGCCTTGTCATTTCCGCATCTGCCGCGTCAGTGAACTGCTTCATCAGTGAACTGCTTCGCACCGCTGAACGGACGCGCATCCTTGAACTTATTACAAAATTGTTAACTAAAACAGGCTCATTGTAACAACTTGTCATTAATTTGTCAAGGTCATTTCTTCCATGTTTTTGGCGTGAAAAGAACCAGGATCGGCAGGATTTCCAGACGTCCCGCCAGCATGTCAAACATGAGCACAAATTTTGAGAGTGGAGAGAACAAGTCAAAATTTTCAATGGGGCCCACGCTGGATAGGCCGGGACCCACATTGTTGAAGGTAGCCGCCACAGCGGTAAAATTCGTGGAGAAATCATTTCCGTCCAGAGAAATCACCAGCACGGAAAATGCGAAAAGAATAAAATATAGCGCAATGAATATCATAGCGGAGGAGATCACGTCGTTTTCCACCGGTCGATCATCCATGCGCAGCCGCCGCACCGCCCGGGGATGGATGAAAGAAGTCAGCTCCTTTTTAATCTGTTTAAAGGCAATCAGAATCCGGGACACCTTCATGCCGCCTCCTGTGCTGCCGGCGCAGGCGCCCACGAACATCAGCAGGACCAGAATCATCTTAGAAAATTCCGGCCACAGGTTGAAATCCACCGTGGAAAAGCCGGTGGTAGTGATAATGGACGCTACTTGAAAGAAAGCATGGTGAAATGCCTGGAACAGATTTTCAAACGCGGAACGAATATTGATGGTGATCAGCAGGGTGGAGACGGCGATGATACCCAGGTATACCCGCACCTCCTCAATCCGGACGGCATCTTTTGGCCTGCGGATCAGGCACAGATAATAGAAGTTGAAATTGATGCCGAACATAATCATGAAAATACCGGTCACCGCCTGCAGATAGACGCTGTATCCTGCCAGACTGTCATTCTTCACGGCAAATCCACCGGTGCCCGCGGTGCCAAACGCGGTGGTCAGCGCGTCAAAAAGAGGCATTCCCCCGAACAGAAGGAAAATCACCTGCAGCACGGTAATGCCGATATAGATCACATACAATGTCATGGCGGTGGTCCGTACCCGGGGAACCAGCTTCCCCACCTGGGGACCGGGACTCTCCGCCCGCATCAGATGCATATTATATCCACCCGCTAAGGGGAGCACCGCCAGAATGAAGACGATGACGCCCATGCCGCCGATCCAGTGGGTAAAAGACCGCCAGAATAAAATACATCTGGGCAGAGTCTCGATCTCATGCAGGATGGTGGCGCCGGTGGTGGTGAAGCCGGAAATGGTCTCAAACAGGGCGTTGACAAAGGAGGGAATGGCGCCGGACAGGACAAAGGGAAGCGCTCCCACCACACTGAGGACAATCCAGGAAAGCCCCACGGCGGAAAATGCCTCCCTGGCGTAAAATTCCGTATGCTTCTTCCCGACCCGCCGCAGCAGAAAACCAAGCAGAAAGGAACCCAGCAGGACAATCAAGAAACTGAAAGCAGCCGTTTCGTGGTACAGGATTCCGACCAGCAGAGGAAGGAGGAGGAACGCAGATTCAAACTCCAGTATCCAGCCCACAATATAAAAGACAACCGCGTAATTCATGCCGACTCTGCTTTCTCCTTCTCACTTATGCGTCAAAATATCCGTCAGATTGTTGATGCCCTTGTGGGTGGTGACGATGATCACGCTGTCCCCCACCTGAATGGAATCATTTCCTCTTGGGATGATGGCTCTCCCCTCATGCACAATGCTGCAGACCAATATGCCTTTGCGGATCTGCAGTTCCCGGAGGGGTACATCCACCACGGAGGATTTATTGCGCACAAAAAATTCCAGTGCCTCCGCTCTGCCTTCCAGAATCTGATACAGGGTTTCGATGTTGCTGTCCCGGGAATTTTCCATGGCACGCACATACTGAATCACCGATTCCGCGGTCACATTCTTCGGGCAGACCACCGTGCCCAGATCCAGCCCGTCCACCACATCATCGTAAGCGACCCGGTGGACCTTCGTCACCAGCTTTGCTTTGGACTTGCTCTTCACGTAGAGGGAGAGCAGGATATTTTCCTCATCCATATTGGTCAGAGAGGCAAACGCCTCCACGCCCAGAAACCCCTCCTCCATCAGGAGATTGGTGTCGGTTCCGTCCCCGCAGATGATGGTGGCTCTTGGAAATTCATCCGCCAGGTAGTCACAGCGGGAAGAGTCTTTTTCAACTACCGTCACTGAGACTCCTGTCGCCAGCAGCATCCTGGTCAGATAATAGGTGATATCTCCGCCTCCCACCAGCATGGCGCTGCGCACCGGGGATGACATGATGCCGATGACCTGGAAAAATTTCAGCGCATTTTCCGGTGCCGCCACGAAAGAGACCACATCCTTGGCCTGCAGCAGAAAAGCGCCGTCCGGAATGATCACCTTCCCATCCCGCTCCACCGCGCAGACCAGCACATCGCAGCCCAGCTGGCTGGAGATATCGGAGAGCATGAAGTGATCCAGAGGCGAATTTTCCGCCACCTTGAATTTCAGCAGCTCCATGCGTCCTTTCGCGAAGGTGTCTATCTCGATGGCGGAGGGAAACCGCAGGACCCGGTAGATCTCGATGGCAGTGGCCATATCCGGATTCAGCGTCATGGACAAGCCCAATTCTTCCTTGATCAGGCTCAATTCTCCCATGTAGATGGGATTGCGCACCCGCGCAATGGTGTGGCAGTGTCCGGTCTTGCGGGCGATCAAACAGCTCAGCACGTTGAGTTCGTCCAGGCTGGTAGCTGCGATCACCAGATTTGCCTGTTTGATGCCGGCTTCTTTTAGCACCGCCTGATTCGCGCAGTTGCCCACCACGCCCAGCACATCCAATTTGTTTGCCATGGGCTCCACGATATCGCGGCGTATATCCACAATGGTCACGTTGTGGTTTTCCTTGGTCAGTTCCTCCGCCAGCGTGCCGCCAATATTTCCGCAGCCAAGAATAATGATATTCATTTATATGTTCCTTTTATCTGTTGCAAAATAGATTCTTATATAGAATCCTCAGGCATAAGCTTACATAAAAACGCAGGGCATACTTCCAGTCAAAAGCAGCGGGAATCACACCCCTAATTCTCCCATTTCAGAGAGGGATATTCCGCCCGCTTGTCCCGCTGCACCAGCTCTGCCACCACGTCTTTCGGAGACTTGCCTTCAAATAATACCGCGTTGATCTGCTCCACAATGGGCATATCGATCCCGTGCTCTCGCGCCAGCTGCAAGGTCGCCTTGGCAGAGTATACGCCTTCTACCACCTGGTTGACTTCCCGCATCGCCTCCTCCGCAGAATATCCCTTCCCCAGGAGGTATCCCGCTTTGCGGTTGCGGCTGTGCTGACTGGTACAGGTGACGATCAGATCACCCACGCCGGACAGCCCCGCGAAAGTCTCTGGCTTTCCGCCCAATGCCACGCCAAGCCTGGTCATCTCCGCGATACCCCGGGTGATCAAAGCTGCCTTGGTATTATCGCCAAATCCAAGACCGTCCGCGATACCA
>CAZROZ010000142.1:0-5292 GCA_964601745.1 uncultured Lachnospiraceae bacterium
ACTGAAGTTCCCCGAAGATACTTTATCATCCGAAATTCTCAACGAAACCTATCTTTTCTATCGAGATAAATTCGGTTACTTCCTTTGGAATATGCATACCGGGGAAGAGGTGACGATTGCTCTCATTAAGAGGTGACGATTGTTCTCAATAACTGATGTTTGTGTATTATGCACCCTGGATCTCCATCTTGTAGGGACATGACAAACGCGACAGGTGGAAAATCACTGGCAGCAAGCTTTTTCAAAATCAAAGCGTACTGCAAACCAGAATACGTAATCAATGAGAGTCCTGCGGAACATTCTCTGCGGGGCTCTCTTTTACATCACCATTGCTCAACGTAGCACCTTCTTGCCCATGTATCTTTCGCAGAGTTCTTTTTCCTTTAAGATTGCGAGTCCGTCAAAGATTGAATGGATCAAAAGCTCTCAGACCGTGCATAGCAGTGTCTTCAAGGAAACAGGCACCTGCTTCTACTTCCTCACGATGTCTTGACTACCTGGTACAAGAAGACTATCATAATGAAAATTATTTTTTGGAGGGTATGCAGTATGAATTATGTGAAAATTTTCTTTAGCCCGACGGGCGGAACAGAAAGAATTGTAAATGCGCTGATCCCGGCGGGATGCTCCGTCAACACAATCGACCTTTCTAAAGCGGATACGGATTTCGGGAAAATTCAAATCAATGCAGAGGATGCGGTCATCATAGGAATGCCGTCCTTTGGAGGGCTGGCACCGCAGATTGCGATTACACGACTTGGGTTAGTCCACGGCAATGGCGCGAAATGTGCGATTGTCGCGGTGTATGGCAATCGCGCCTATGAAGACACGCTGGTTCAAATGGAGGATGCCGCGAAAAAGAGCGGACTTCAGGTAATTGCGGCGGTTTCAGCCGTCGCGGAGCACTCCATCATGCATCAGTATGCGACTGGGCGTCCAAACGATGCCGACAAAAAGCAGCTTTCCGATTTTGCTATGAAGATCAATGAGAAATTTCAAAGTGGTGATTTGAGAAAACCTGTCATTCCTGGGAATCGTCCTTACAAAAAAGCGGGCAGTACCGGTCTTGTCCCAAAGGCAAACAATTCTTGCGTCGCGTGCGGCTTGTGTGCGAAGCGGTGTCCGGTGCAGGCTATCAATCCCCAGGAACTGAAAAAGACCGACGGTAAAAAATGCATTTCCTGTATGCGCTGTGTCGCGGCGTGTCCTCAACATGCGAGATCAGTCAATGGGTTTATGGTGTCAGTGGCCGCGATGACCATCAAAAAGGCGTGCTCTGTGCCGAAGCAAAATGAATTGTTCCTGTGAGGGCGAACAGTAGTTCTTTGAGCAAGTAGGGTGATAGCCCGGATTGCGAATCCATGGCTTTTATTTATGGTGGTGCGCCGTCGGGTGCATGGGAGTTTACAAGAAAAGGACTCTCCGTTATCGTGATTGGATACGGGGAGTCCTTTTGCAATAGGCAGCGGGGAGTCCTTTTGTGATGGTTGGTAGGATGATGAAGATTTAACGCGATTCTCTGACGATAGGAACCTTTGTCACCTCGTGCTGCGCTTTTCTCCATTTAATTCCTTTGCGGTCTCTTCTCCAGAGGCGAATGGCCCCGGCAGCGGACGAAGTTCCCGCCGCACGCCGAAATAATCCCGGTCAAAGAGGATGGGAGTGCCGTCCGGATTTTCAAATTTCTGCTCCGGCTCAAACGCATATCCAAGCATTTCTGTGGAGATGGTAGCGGTCTCTAATTCCGGCAGCAAATCATAGAGATTAGTCTCGAGAAAATACGAGCCCTCTTTCTCTTTGATAGATAAGGTCACTCCATTCACTTCGGCAAAATTGGTCTCTTTTTCCCAGGGCTTCGCCCCATTCGCGAAGACATTGCCGCCTGTCTGGATGGGAAGGTGCATATAATAGCGATCGCTGGGCTCACTTCCCATTCCGCAGTAGCCCTCAAATTCCTTCTCCCACTCCGGGACCGTCGGGTAACCGTGATAGGGGAAAGTCCCCACCTCAATATTGCCATCCTCCCACTCATTGTCTTTCATAATGTCCATCAAAGTCACCAGCATGGGGTGCACTGGCTGCTGGACGAAAATATTGTTGAAAAAGCGCAGATCGCCATGGAGAAAAGTCATGAATCCTGCCACCTCGGTGCGGTGCTGGACGTGATAGGGCGTATAGCGCGGAGAGGAAAGCGATTTTGATCCGTTGTCTGTGCCCATGCCGGCTCCCACGAGTCCTCCGGCAATCAGATTGTGCACCACCGCGATGCCCTGGGCGGCGAAATGCAGTGCCCGGGCGGAGAGCAGGATGTTATTGTCGATCAAGGTTGGACCGTGAGAGACCTCCACAAAAATGTCTTCCCCATTGCCCTGCAGTGCTTCCGGATCCGGCATTTCGCCCGGCTTCAGATTCGGCAGGGTGTTGTCATGAAACAGGTTCTGCGTAACCCTGGTACCCTGCGCCTGCCAGTCCAGCCACATGCCCCGGGTGCAGTGGTGAATGTGATTGCGGCGGAATATGACGTCAATCGCCGCGTGAATTTTGATCCCGCCGATCTCGGCTCCTGCCAGATTCTGTTTGTTGTTGATATGGTGAATGTGGTTGTCTTCGATCAGGGAAAATACCGCGCCCAGGTGGCCGACGATGCCGGTCTGACCGCAGTCATGTATGTCGCAGCGCCGAATGATATGGGAGCCGATCCGCTCCTTGGTCCAACCCTCCCGCTGTGCCTGCAGAATGCACTCCCGCTCTGTCTGGGTGCCGTCTTTCCTCTTCCAGTGCAGCCATTTGTTGTCATTTTCCGGCTGATAATATTTGCCAAGAGAGATGCCGCTGCATTTGGACTCAAAGACTTCGCAGTCCTCGATGATCCAGCCTTTTGACCAGTGCGGACCGATCATTCCCTCCTGGTAAGCCGTGGGCGGTGCCCATTGGGTGGCAGCCATGCAGACCCGGAAACCGGACAGGGTGATGTAATTCACTCCTTCTTTTTTGGGATAAAAACAGGCGGAACGCGCCGAGACCTCTACAGTTTCCTCATTGGGGTCAAGCCCTTGAAAATTTGCGTAAAAGACGGTTTCATTTTTAGACGTGTCCTGCTCACAGTACCAGGTGTAGACAGAAAATTCCGGATCCCAGGAGGCCTTGCTGGGGACGGGATTGCGCACGCCATCCAATTCCGCCGCCTCATATAAGGATTTGCCGTTCAAGTAGACATCCCCCGTGTGGGCCGTCATGGCAGTGGCGTTGAACCAGTCTCCGGAGATCTGCGTCGTGTAGGGATTGCGGTCAGAAAAGATGCCGTTGGAGACCCGCGCACTCCAGACAGTTCCCTCCAGTTTTTTCCAGTTTCTCACCCGCTCTGCCCCGGAGATCACGGCGCCAAGAGGCACTTCTGACACATAGGAAATGCGGCATTCGTCATCGAGACCGCCATTTTGCGGATCCACCCATTCCCGGTAAATGCCCGGCGCGACGATCACCCGATCTCCAGCCTTCGCAAGAGCCGCCGCCTCGGAGATAGTCAAAAAAGGATTTTCTTTCGTGCCGTTTCCCCCGCGGTTCGCCCTGCAGGAAACATAGTATTCCATAAAATCAACTCCTTTCTTCTATAAAACATCTGTGACGATAGGATTGCGAGAACTGCATTGTAGCGGAGCAATCCGTGGGCTTTTATTGATAGTGGTGCCCCATATTTGGAGCATGGAAGTTTACCTTGACATCATTTTATTAAGGACGATTATGTCGCGTTATGAGGAAATAGTTTCCTTTTGCAGCGCTTTGTCATAGGAGCTGTTTCGCGCCTGGTGCGTATTCCATCAGTTCCAGCCGGTTGCCGTCCGGGTCCACCAGCCAGAATTGCAGCGCTCCGTCCGTCCCCATGCGGATGGGGGTGTCCGGCGTCAGCCCGTTAGCGGTCACTGCGTCCCACGCCGCGTGGATATCCGACACTTCCAGGCAGAAGTGCTGATAGCCGTAATAGGGGTTTAAGTCATCGACCAGTTTTCGCGTTTCGTCATAATTGTAAAATAATTCCAGATACTGATGCGGTGCGATTTCCAGAAAATCCAGCCAGGGAAGTTCTGCTTTTTCCCGGAGGCTTTGCAGGAATTCCGGATTCTCTTTTGCCGCTGGGGTGTCCCCCATTTTTCGCAGGAGAGCGGCAAATGGGGTAGAGCGAACCAGTTTGAGCCCCAATCCCTTGGTGTAAAAATGCCGCATTTTCGTATTGGCATGGACCTGCAGTGCCAGCTGCGTGGTGCATAATGCCAGGGAAGAGGAAGCAGGATCCTTTTTCAGGGGCTCCATTCCAAGTGATATCCGCTCCTGGTCGGAATACTGGACGAACTGTACCTCATTGCCATCCGGGTCATGAACCGATAGCTCCAGAGAATCGTAGAGTGTCGGATGTATATCTTGAAGCAGGGCAATGCCGGCATCCACCAGGCGGGCGCGGATTTCGGAAATGTCTTCCACCTCGTAGTTTAATTTCATGTAGCCGTAGAGTGCACTTCGGTCAAGGAATGTTCTATCTCCCGCGGGATCCGGGTAAAAAAGCTCCAGAAACTGCCGGTCCGCCATCTTCAGGTAAGTCAGCCAGGGACGATCCCCCAGCTGCCTCATGGCGGTGAAATGTGCCTCCACTTCAGGGGGAAGAGGCTGCGTCGCCTGTCCGAGAACGGAAGAGCCCAGTTCTCCATAGGTACAGGTGAACAGCTGTCTCATGCCGAGGACATCCCGGTAAAAGTGCAGCATTTCTTCTGTATTTTGCGTCTGAAACGAGGCGTGTCCTATGGCCTTTATGGGCACGGGGGTAAAAGAAGCGCGTTCCTCTCTCATTCGCTTTGCCAGATAGGCATTAAATTCTTCCTCCTCACAGGGGAAGGACAGAGACTCGTGTTTTGCCGCGGAGAGCTGGGCAGCGTTGGCGATCTGCACCGGCAGCAGCCCGTCCTCCCCCGGCGCGATCAAGGGTGTCCCATACAAAATGTGCTCCGCGAAATTTTCAAAGAGAATTCTATGCCCTCCCCCGTAGGGAATGGACGCTTCCAGGACTTCTTGTCTGTAGAGTTGGTCCGGATCTTTTCTCCTGGTATTTGCCATCATTGGGGAAGACAGGGTGTCGTTCCATCTTGTCTCGTCTTCCGTGAAACGGAAGATGACGGCTTTCCTGCTGTCTTCCACGATGATCTTCCCCTTCGAAAGGTCGATCTCCAGCCGGTCTGTCCCCATGGGGTCATGGGTGCAGGAACAGAAGATTCCAGCAGCGCCGTTTTCGTATTCTATCGCCAG
>CAZROZ010000143.1:0-5292 GCA_964601745.1 uncultured Lachnospiraceae bacterium
CATCCATCTCTACTCCCTGCTTGCCCAGCCTTTTCCTTCTCTGTCTGCGACTGGCGGCATTCCCATTTGCAACCAGTGGCATTCCCGCTTTCGGCCGGTGGCATCTCCTCTTTCGACCGTCGGCATTTTTGCTTTCCCCTGTCAGCTCTCTCCTGCAGTCCTGCCCCAAAAGCAAAGCACATTATAGGCAACCGCCTTTTCCTTGTCAAACTAATCAAGGCAGCCGACTCACCTTCGCTCTGTCAGTTCGTTCCTTCCCGGTTCTTTCTCTCCTGCCTGCGGACCAGATCCCGGTTGACCTGCTCCAAATAGTGGACGAATACTCCGTTGTGGGGAGAAATCTGATTATATGGATCCAGCTCCTCGTAGTGAAAACTCTTCCTGCCGCCGTTTTCCGCTCTCTCCCAGAATTCCAGCATCTGTTCAAACGGAAGGTAGGTAAATACATCCCGATTGACAAAATAGAGCAGCAGGAAAGAGACGCCGCCCTGCTCCTCAAATTCCCGCATAAAGGCCACCTGATGCGGGTGAATATTTTTGAGGCGAAACGTGTCAGAGGAACACTCTTTGGCATCAAAACAAACCGGAATCCCCTGCACCGCTCCGATATAGTCCACCGTACTTTTTTCATCGAAATAAGCCAAGGTGATATGTCTGCTCTCCTCATCAATCTGGATGGGCTTGATGGGAGTGGGAATCTTTTGAATCAAGGCCAGCTTGTTCTCCCGGTATTTTTCGTTCGTATAATTGATCAGCGTCTCCAGCGTTGAGCCGCGAAGTCCCCTAGTCTTCCACGCCATGGCTGCTTCCTCTTACTCCTGAATCATAAACTCCCATGCCCCACAGATGGGTCACCACCATAACTAAAAGCCCGCGGTATGTGCCACTGTTGGGCGGGGTTATAAATGAAAGTCACAAAGTGTCACAAAATTATGAAATCTCATTGTGCTCAAACTCTTCTCTGCACACTTTCGCAAAGAGCGGCGGCAAAGGAGCAGTCAGCGTCCTCCCCGCCAGAGGGGCTAGCACTCCCGTCAGATCCGCCGGGAAAATTGCTTTCGCGCAGTGAAGCAGCTGTGCCCTCACCCCGTAGCGGTATCGCACGGAACCATTTTTCTCCCTGTCCCCGTATTTGGGATCTCCCCAGATGGGATGTCCCAGCGATGCCAGCTGAGCTCGGATCTGATGAGACCGGCCGGTCAGCAGCTGAATCTGCAGCAGGGTAGCCTCCTTGGAGACGTCCAAAGGGGTATAAACGGCGCGGATTGGGCGGGCGTCTTTTCTCTCTTCCTCCGTCACTGTGACCACATTGCGCTGCTGTTCTTTGCTCAGCCATCCGGACGGCGCGATCTGCTGGGAAATTCTCCCGGCCACCACGCCCAGGTAATATTTTCCCAGTGCCCTCTCCTGCAGCAGTGCCGAGATCGCCCTGGCTCCCGCCAAAGTTTTCCCGAAAAAGAGCAATCCGCTGGTATTTCGATCCAGACGATTGCAGACGCCTGGCGTAAACGTGCGCATGGACTCTGTCGTGATCTGTCCCGTTCCCAGCAGGTAGCCTAGCAGCATCTCGTTGGCAGAGATATCTGAGGCGCTGGCTTTCTGGGAGAGCACGCCTGCCGGTTTATCCACCACCAGCAACGTCTCATCTTCATAGAGGATCGGGTAGGGCGGCGCTGTCAGGCGGGGAAATTCCCTTGCGCCCTCTTTTCTCGTGAATTTCTCGATGGTCTCATCCGACAGATACAGTCGAACGAGATCGCCCTGTTGCACCAGTTCACTGCCCAGTGCCTTTTTGCCGTTGAGCACAATATTTTTTTTGCGCAGCATTTTATAGAGAAAATCTTTCGGCGCCAGAGACAGATATCGTCCCAGTACTTTGTCCAGTCTCTGGCCTGCCTGCTGCGGATTCACGGTGAATTCCTGCATCCTGTTTCCTTTCTGTCGTATCAATTGTGTGAAAACGTATCCATTGTGTGAAAGCGTATCAATTGTGTGAAAACGTACCAATTGTGTGAAAAGGTATCAATGATGTAAATCGCATCAATGATGTGACGTGTATCAATTGTGTAAAATAAGTATATTTTATTGTTTTATATAAAAAATCTTTCGCAATTCTCATCTGTATACCAGTGAGAGCAGATAGGAAGAAATCTCCTGCACCTCCTCCTGCGTCATTGTGCCCGTGGAGGGCGCTTTCGCCTCCCGCAACAGTTCCCCTTCCGAAGTAAAAACTTTAATCTGTGCGGATAGTTTTCTGATTTTAAATTCTTCCCTCAAATAGTGCTGCAGATCCGGAATGTGTTTTGCACCCTGCTCACAGAGCAGCAGTAGCTTTCTCCCGATAAGAACGCAAAGCGGCGCGTAATAGAGCCGCTCAGGAGTGGAGAGCAGCAGCTCCGCCAACACACTGCTTCCCTCCGGCAGTGCCTCTCTCATCTTCTCCACCCATTCTCTCTTCACAGAATGATAGGGAAACGTCATCAACAGCACCACCAGTCCTTTTGCCACAGGGAGCAGAGACACCACCGCCAGGATGGTAAAAAGGTTGGCGCTGGTTCCAATGATCTTTTTTGCGACCAGATACATCGTCAGCGCAGCAAGGAGCAGCAGCAACGTCATAGAACCCCGCCGGATCTTCAGGCGTTTTAAGTATCCCGCTGTCCCTCTCCCGTCTTCTCTCATCGTCTCGCTTCCTCCCAGGCGGCGACCTCCTCCATGGATTCCACAAAATAATCCGCCATTCGCTGTTTCTCCTCCCGGTCCTTCTCACTGAACGCATCTGCCACCGCACAGACCCGCATGCCGGCGCGGTGGGCGGCTTGAATTCCCATGCGCATGTCCTCAAAGACCAGGCAATCCTCCGGGGCGACATGCAATTTCACCGCCGCTGTCAAATAACATTCCGGGTCCGGCTTTCCCCGCTCCACATCCACAGAAGTGCAGATCACATCAAAAAAAGGCTCCACTTTCGTCGCCCGCAGCACTTCCCGGGTCAATTCCGGAGAATTGCTGGTCACCACGCCCAGTTTGATCCCCGCCTCTCTGGCAAGACGCAGCAGCCGTAGCACCCCTGGTTTTAACGGTGTCTTGGTCCGGTAGGTCTCCCGCGCCATCTCGTTCCAGTCCGCCATCATCTGCTCGATAGAATCCTGAATCTGATAGCGCTCTTTAAAATAAGCGGCCGTCTCATGAAAGCTCATGCCCTCTATGGCTTCCTGCAGATCCGGCGTGTATTCTCTATGAAACCGGCGCAGATAGGCGATGTCAATGTCCTTCCACATCCACATGGAATCCACCAGAGTGCCGTCCAAATCAAATAAAAATGCCTTCACTGCCATATTGTGTATCCTCTCCTATTTCATCCCGACCGCCGTGCGCAGCGCGATAAGTTCCTCTCCGGTCAGCTCCCGCACCTGCCCGGGCAAAAGATCCGCAGGCAAAAAGAGCGGTCCCATGGCGACGCGGAACAAATCACAGACCTCATTTCCCCTGGCCTGCCACATGCGCTTGATCTGATGGTATTTTCCCTCCGTCAGCGTCATGCGCACCAGGCACCCTTTCCCCGGAGAATCGTTTTTGTCCTGTTTTCTAATTCTATGTAGGTTTTTACTTTGAATTTCATCATTTTGATGGGCAAGGTCTCTTTCCTCTTCCTCTGACAGGATCTCTACAGAGACAGGCAGATATTCCGTTCCGTCGGAAAGCGTCATCCCGGCTCTCATGACAGCGAGATCCTCCGGCGAGGCGGGATTTCTCAGCAGGACCAGATACTGTTTCTCCACATGGCTGCGCGGAGACAACAATCGATGGGCAAGGATGCCGTCATTGGTCAGCAGCATCAGGCCGTGGCTGTCCTTGTCCAGCCTGCCGACTGGAAAAACATCTTTTCTCTCAGATTCCGGCAGGAGAGAAAGAACCGTCGACGTCTTTTCATCCCGGGTCGCACTCAAAATCCCTGCCGGTTTATTGCAAAGAAAATACACCATCCCTCTTGGTTTTATTTTTACCCCGCGAAAAGCGATACTGCTGCACTCCCCGTCAATATGAAAAGCGGCATCCCGCTGGATCATCCCGTCCACTGTGACAAGACCGTCCCTACAGAATTTACGACACTCTTTTCGGGTGCCGATTCCCTGTTCCGCCAGAAAATGATCCAGTCTCTCTTCCCGCTTCAACTTTTCCTTCTCCCGCAGATCAATCCATTCTCCTCCATCCGGGGCTGCGCTTATTTTTCAGCCATTCCCCGTCACTTTTTGCCCATCCCAGAGGGAATTCCTCTACGCAAATCAAGACCCAGCCTTTTGGCAGTCCATCCGCCTCTATGCTCTCCCCCCGCAGATACGTTTTTATCCGGGGATCCGCCGGGGACAGGCTGAGCACGGGGTCAAATTGTCCTTTTTGTAGCGCCATTGCCAGCGCCTGAGACGGCTCAAAGCGATTTTTCCTGCAAAAGCCCAGCAGCAGTCCCTCCCGCATGATCCGAAGGCCGAAGAGAGACGGCATATTGTCCGGATACTCCGGCAATAAAAGGAGCTGTTCCCCTCGGAGGGTGAGGCGTTCGGGATCAATAGAAATGCCGCAGCGGGAAAGAAATTGGGTTGCTTGTTCTGGAATCCAATTTTTATCGGTCCTCTCTCTTGCCTGCGGATTCCTTCTGTCCGCCTTCCCCGCATTCTGCCCCTTTTTCTCTTTCTCTCTTTCTACATTTCGCTTCTTTTTATCTTGTCGCTCTGCATTTGCCGGAGAGGAAGGAAAACCAGGATTTTGTTGCTCTGCATTTTCCGGAACTAAGAGGAGATCAGCATTCCCTATTGTCTGCCCGGCAGATTCTGGATGTCCTGCTCTTGCTCGCTTTTCAAATAATACCGCGAAATGGCCCTCTCCTTCTACCAGATGCGGCCAAAAGCGCACCGCGTTTGAAAGTTCCGACCTCAAATCGCTTTCATTCGGCGTCTCCTCCCAGCCACTCTTGGCCCATGCCGGATGCCCGGTGTCCTTTCCCGGAAAATCAGGACAATCCATCGGAATCACCCGCATCTCGGGATATTGTTCCAGCAGCCAGCTGACATTTTCCTCATCTTCCATAGGAGAAAACGTACAGGTCGAGTATAGCAGCTTCCCTCCCGGTTTTAGCATGGCGATCCCGTTCGCCAAAAGTTCTCGCTGAATCGGCTGATAATAAGCCGGGCCATGCTCCTGCCAGTACTTTCCCATGGAGTCCTTTTTCCGAAACATTCCCTCACCGGAGCAGGGCGCGTCGATGAGAATCTTTTCAAAAAAAGCCGGGTATCG
>CAZROZ010000144.1:0-5282 GCA_964601745.1 uncultured Lachnospiraceae bacterium
TGGCGATGATCTCGATTTTTTCCTGCAGTGACGCATTGACATCATACAAATAATGGAATTGCTTTTCTTTCTCCGTCGCAGCGATCACAGCCTTTGCCAGTTCCATGCCGCCGTCTCCGCCTTTTTCCCATACATTGGAAAGGGCAAAGGAGCATCCACGTTCCTCGCAGAACTGCTTCACATAATCCAGCTCCTCCTCGGTGTCAGAGACGAAATGATTCAGCGTCACTACCACAGGAACGCCGAATTTCTGCACATTCTCAATATGCTTTTCCAGATTGACAATACCGGCTTTTAAGGCATCGAGATTCGGCTCTCCCAATTTCGCCTTTTCCACGCCGCCATTGTGTTTCAGTGCGCGAATGGTTGCCACCAGTACTACCGCATCCGGGACAAGACCTCCCATGCGGCACTTGATGTCCATGAATTTCTCCGCGCCCAGATCCGCGCCGAAGCCTGCCTCGGTGATGGTGTAATCCGCCAGTTTCAGCGCTGTCTTTGTCGCACGCAGACTGTTGCAGCCGTGCGCGATATTGGCGAAAGGTCCCCCATGGACAAAAGCGGGCGTATTCTCCAGAGTCTGGATCAGATTGGGGCGAATGGCATCCTTTAAAAGGGCAGCCATGGAACCCACTGCGTTCAGCTGTTCCGCCGTCACCGGCTCTCCGTCATAGGTGTAAGCCACGATGATCTTGGCGAGTCTCTTCTTCAGATCAGCCATATCCTGCGCCAGGCAGAGAATCGCCATGATTTCAGAAGCCACCGTGATGATGAAATGATCTTCCCGCACCACGCCGTCCGCTTTGCGTCCCAGGCCCACCACAATATTGCGCAGCACCCGGTCGTTCATATCCATGCACCGTTTCCAGACGATCTGGTTGGGATCGATATTCAGCGCGTTGCCCTGCTGAATGTGATTGTCCAGCATAGCCGCCAGCAGATTGTTGGCGGAGGTGACCGCATGAAAATCACCTGTAAAATGCAGATTCAGATCCTCCATCGGCACCACTTGCGCATAGCCGCCGCCAGCCGCTCCGCCTTTGATGCCAAAACATGGCCCCAGAGACGGTTCCCGCAGCGCAATGACTGCCTTCTTGCCCAGGCGTCCGAAAGCTTCCCCCAGACCCACTGTTGTCGTCGTTTTCCCCTCTCCCGCGGGAGTAGGATTGATGGCCGTCACCAGAATCAACTTTCCGTTGGGCCGATCCTTCACTTTTTCCCAGAGGGAATCTGAGAGTTTCGCCTTGTACTTTCCGTAGTAATCCAGATCCTCTTCCTCGATGGACAATTTTGCTGCCACCTCTTGAATCGGCAGTAAGACGGCTTCCTGGGCAATCTCAATATCGCTTTTTTGCATAAAATACCTCTCTTTCCGCAATTATGCCTTTCATCCTTATCGTGAGCAGGACACAAACGCAACATGAGCAAAGTCAATAGAGCCGGCTCCATCATCCAGACAAACGTCCGCTTTTTTATATACCTCTTTTCCGGTCTCTCTGCTCCCCTTTGCATTCGTGCACTGCATATAATTTAGTCTATAAATTTTCAAATAAATTATAAATTTTCAAATCTGGTTTCCCGCCAGGAAAAAGTCACACACCAGCAATCAAAAAGTGCCTCCGGAAACATACTATAAAAGCCCAGTCGCAATGTCAGGTGGATGGACTGCTCGCAGACCAATCTACATGGACATTAGCGACGCTAAGTAAGTATGAGCAAGAAAGCGGCGCGAACGCGGGGAGCGACGCGATTTGCGAATACGGGGTAGGATTGCGAGAGTACCGTAGGCACGGAGCAATCCATGGGCTTTTATTTATTATGGTAGTTCCCCACATGTGGGGCATGGGAGTCACCCGCGATATAGTCCAGGTAGAGTTCTACAATGTCCAGATCAGAACATTGATACAGCATCCTGGCACCCACCACGTCCTCGATCTCACTAAAAAGCAGGTCTCCCGCCTCATTTCGCAAGAAATCAATACCTGCCAAATCCAGGGAGAACAGCTCACAGACAGACCGCACCAATTCCCTCTCCCTGTCAGAAAGTTCATAGAGGGAGACACTTCCCCCCAGAGAGAAATTCGCCTTAAAGCCTTTTTCCGCCTTCCGCAGGACAGCCGCGACGATCTGATTGTCGAGAACGTACACGCGCAGATCCTGCCGAAACTCTTCCATATTGCGCTGGATCACCGCATCCCGGTGGTCAAAAAGCGCCAGCAGCGTATCGTCTGGCGGTCCTTCCAGCAGGAAAACCTCACTGCCGCCGTGGCCATCCACCGTCTTTGCCACCAGAGGATACTGGGCGTCCTTCAAAGCGGCAGGCATTGTCCCCGCTGCCACAAACTGAGTCGGTGCAACTGGAATGCCAGACGCGGCCACTCTCTGAATGGTCTTTGCCTTATCGTTGCAGATCTGGGCGGTATCGCCGCAGTTAAACGTGCGGATCCCCATCGCCTGAAATTGATTAGAGAGAAGCGGATAGATCGTCCTGCAGATCACAAAATCCGGTTTCTCTTCTATGACCTGTCCCCGGACCTTGAGGAACAGCCCTCTCTCACTGGCGCCAATGGCAATTTCTTCCCGCAGCACCAGACAAAGCTGCATGTCCTTTTTTTTGGCGATGGAAATAAAATGGTCCACGTACCAGGCATTTTTTTTGGCATCTGCCGCACTATAAACCAGCCAGCCATTCTTCATCGGATGCGCAAACTCTCTTTCAAATCTCAAATCGATCCATTTTCCACCAGGAGCATCGCAAAAAGGCTCCTAATGCCTCCCCCTGGGCGTCTCCCGGATAAAAGCGAGAATCGTATCCGCTACCGACACTCCGGTACAGTCCAGCAGATTTTTAAAATGTGCGTTGGAATTCATCTCGCAGACGAAAGGGCCATCCGATCCAAAAAGCAGATCCACGCCGACAAACGAAGCGCCTACCGCCTTCGCGGCGCGGACCGCAAGAGCTGTCTCCTCCTTGGTGGGCGTATAAGCTTCCATTTGGCCCCCAATGGTGAGGTTCGCCCGAAAATCCCCGTTTTGCGATGTTCTGCGCATGGCGGCGACAACTTCCTCCCCCACCACTTGAAGTCGCAGATCCCTGCCGGCACTTTCCCGGATAAACTCCTGGAACAGCATGGGCTTTGCACCGATCTTTGTCACGATCCGCTCCAGCTGCGCCCTGTCCCTGGCGAGATACACTCCTGTTCCAAACGAGCCAAAGCACTCTTTGACCACCACGGGATATCCCAGCAGATCCTCCACCTGTTCTAAGAAAGCATAAGAGTCATAGCCCACTGTGTCATACGTCATCGGCGCACAGACGGTCCTTGGCTGCGGCAGACCAGCTTTCGTCAAGGCCAGATGCGTCAAGGATTTGTCATCGCAGACAGCCACCGCATGGCTTGAATTATACAGTGGAATTCCCTGTGCCTCCAGCCACTGTCCCAAACGGATATCTTTGTCCCAGAAGAGGACCCAGGATGGCATCTCCTGATTTACCTGGCCCAAAGTCCCGGTCAAAAGCAGCGGGATATCCCGATTGGTCCTGGGAATCAGCGTCATATTCTGCCGCTTTGCCGCTTCCAGAAAAAGATGCTCCAGTTCCTGAAATTTTTTCGTCCGTAAAAACCCGTTGCTGATAAGCCAACCCGTTTGTCCCATCCTGCTTTATCCTACGTTATCTTTATCCTGTTTTCCCTACCAATCGTTTTCTCGCACTCTCAACCTTCTATGCTTTCTTTCATTACAGCTACGCATTCACGTCGGTGTTCTCTCCCCGCAAGAAAGCCTCGAATTGGTCCTTTGTCATCAGAATGCGGCGGGATTTGGTCCCCTCCTCCGGCCCCACCACACCGGCAGCCGCCAGCTGGTCCATGATCCTGGCAGCCCGGTTAAACCCGATTTTATACACCCGCTGCAGCATCCCGATGGAAGCCTTCTCCTTCTCAATGATGATCCTTCCCGCGTCTTTAAAATATTCGTCCCGCTCATTTTCCGCGTCCTGGGCAGAAGATCCGCCGCCGTTACTTCCTGCGACGGTAGCCTCAATCTGCCTGGTCACCGCGTCGCTGTAAGAAGCGTGCTGTCCCTGCTTTGCCAGAAATTCTACCACCGCGGTCACTTCCGAGTCAGAGACAAAAGCGCCTTGAATCCGAACAGGTTTGGGATATCCTGACGGGGAAAACAGCATGTCCCCTTTCCCCAGCAATTTCTCCGCGCCGCTGCTGTCCAGAATCGTCCTCGAATCCACGGCGGAAGAGACGGCAAACGCGATCCGGGAGGGAATGTTCGCTTTGATCAATCCTGTGATGACGTTCACGGAAGGACGCTGGGTCGCGATGATCAGGTGCAGTCCAGCTGCCCGTGCCATCTGTGCCAGCCGGCAGATGGAATCCTCCACCTCGCCGGGTGCCACCATCATCAGATCCGCCAGCTCGTCCACGATGATGACAATCTGCGGCAGAGGACTGGCCTCCTCGCCCTTCTCTTTGGCATCCTCGATCAATTTCTGGTTATATCCTTTTAAATCCCGCACACCGGTCTGGGCAAATTTCTGATAGCGGTCTGTCATCTCCATCACCGCCCAATTCAAGGCAGCGGACGCTTTCTTGGGATCGGTCACCACCGGAATCATCAGATGGGGAATCCCGTTGTAGACAGAGAGCTCTACTACTTTGGGATCCACCATGATCAGCTTCACCTGGGAGGGCTTCGCCTTATATAAAATACTCATAATAATGGTATTGATACAAACTGACTTTCCGGACCCCGTGGCACCGGCAATCAGCATGTGAGGCATCTTGGCAATGTCTCCCACCACGATCTTTCCGCCGATATCTCTGCCCACCGCGAAGGACAGCGGGGAGGGATGATTCTTGAATTCCGGACTCTCCAGCAGAGAGCGCAGATCCACCGTAGTATTTTCTGAATTGGGCACTTCAATCCCCACTGCCGCTTTCCCGGGGATGGGCGCTTCGATCCGGATGTCAGTGGCTTTCAAATTGAGTTTGATATCGTCAGCCAAACTGGTAATCCGACTCACCTTCACGCCCTGCTCCGGCTGCAGCTCATACCGGGTCACAGAAGGCCCACAGCTCACATCTGTCACTGTGACCCGCACGCCAAAGCTCTCCAGGGTGGACTGCAGTTTCATGGCAGTGGCCCTCAGCTCCTCATCGCTGACCCCCTTCGCGGGTCCTTTCGGCTTAGCCAACAGGTCATAAGGCGGAAACACATAGGGCACTTCCTTTGGCAGTTGGCTCTGCGCCTCTTTTTCTTTCACAGAC
>CAZROZ010000145.1:0-5281 GCA_964601745.1 uncultured Lachnospiraceae bacterium
AAGAAGGTTCGCGTCGCCGTGGCTGCCGGCGATAAAGAAGCTGCTTCCGCCGCTTTACTCGCGGCGACATCTGAGATTGATAAAGCCTGCACAAAGGGCGTCTACCATAAGAACAACGCTTCTCGCAAAGTTTCCAGACTGGCGAAGGCAGTCAATCGGATGGCATAATCATAATCAAGATAGGAATCTCAAAGGTGCTCTCAAAAGAGTGCCTTTTTTCTTTCTCTGCTCACAGCCCGCTTTCCTTTCCAGAGTCTTTCTCTTCCCGCAGCCCACTTTCCGGATCCTTTCTCTACCCCTTCCGTCACAGATCCCGTCCCAGATCATATGGTGTGATCTGATAGACATAATAATTCAGCCAATTGGAATACAGCGTGTTGGCGTGCGCCCGCCACAAGAGCATCGGCGTCTTCGTGGGGTCATCATTGGGGTAGTAATGCCGCGGGATCTCAATATCCAGTCCCTTGGCCAGATCTCTCTTATATTCCTTATCAAGTGTCATCCTGTCATACTCAGGATGGCCGGTGACAAAGACCTGTTTGCCGTCCTGGGCGATGACGATAAAGACACCGGCTTCCTCCGATTCCGCCAGAATCGTCAGCTCCGGATTGGCTTCAATATCCTCTTTGCGAACAGTTGTGTGGCGGGAGTGGGGCGCATAGAACACATCGTCAAATCCCCGGACGAAAGGCGTCTTTTTGTGAAATACCCTGTGGGGGAACACGCCGAATATCTTGTGGGGAAGGGGTATCTTATTGATGCCGTAGTGGTGATAGAGTCCCGCCTGAGCTCCCCAGCAGATGTGCAGGGTGGATGTCACATTGGTCAGAGACCAGTCCATGATCTCCTCTAACTCCTCCCAGTAAGCCACCTCCTCAAATTCCATGAGTTCCACCGGCGCACCGGTGATAATCAGCCCGTCATAGCGGTACTTTTTGATCTCCGGAAACACCTTGTAGAAATCCCGCAGATGACTCCTGGTGGTATTGGTGCCGGTATAGGTCGCCGTGGTCACAAACGTGAGTTCAATCTGCAGCGGGGTGTTGGACATACTCCGCATCAGCTGAATCTCCGTGTCTTCCTTCAGCGGCATCAGATTCAGCACCGCGATCTGCAGCGGACGAATGTCCTGGGTATTGGCGCGGAGTTCATCCATGGTGAATATATTTTCGTCCAGAATCACCTGCTTGGCAGGCAAGTCGGACGGTACTTTAATCGGCATTTCTTTTATTCCTCTCTTCCTGGAAAACGCGCCAGCAGCTCCTCCTCCGTGAGAATGGGAATCCCCAGCTCTCTCGCTCTTCTATTCTTGGAAGAGGAAGAGGCAGCGTCATTATTGATCAAATAAGTGGTTTTGCTGCTGACCGAACCGGCTACCTTCGCCCCCAGCGCCAGCAGCTCCTCCTGCAGTTCTTTTCGGTTTGTGAAATGATGCAGCGTCCCGGTTATCACAAATGTCATTCCGGTGAAGGGCTTTTCTCCCTCCTCTTCCCGCGGGAGAAAATGCACCTTCTTTAGCAGGTCGACAACAATTTTCTGGTTTTTCTCCTGGGCAAAATAATCGGTATACGCGGCTGCCAGCACCGGGCCGATTCCGTCGATCTGCAGCAGCTCATCCTCGGTCGCCCTCATCATTGCTTCAAAATCATGGTGAAAAGCCTGGCTGATCAGCCTTGCACCGGAGAGTCCGATCCCGGGGATCCCCAGGCTGTAAAGGAGTCTTTCCTGGGTGGTGTTTTGTGCCGTCTCGATGGAGGATAAGAGATTTTCCACTGACTTCTCTCCAAATCCTTCCATCTCCTTGATCTCATCCCGATGCCGCGACAGGTCAAACAGGTCAGCGAGCTCATGCAAAAAGCCCTTCTCCACAAATTTCTCCAGAGTCGCCTCCGAGAGTCCCTCGATATTCATGGCATCCCGGCTGACAAAAAGTGCCAGAGACTTGATTTTCTTCGCCAGGCAATCCGGATTCGGACACAGCAGGGATTTCACCCCGTTTTCTTCCTGGAGCCTTGTCTCTTCGCCGCAGACCGGGCATTGCTTCGGAATCGACAGCTGTCCTGATCTGGTCAGATTCTCCGCCACCTGCGGGATGATCATGTTCGCTTTATAGACCGTGATGGTGTCCCCGATACCAAGCTCTAATTCCTCACAGATGCTGACATTGTGCAGGCTGGCGCGGCTCACCGTGGTTCCCTCCAATTCCACCGGCTCAAACACCGCGATGGGATTGATGAGGCCGGTGCGGGAGGCGCTCCACTCAATCTGCAGCAGCCTGGTCTCCCGGAGTTCATCCTGCCATTTGAACGCGATGGAATGACGGGGAAATTTCGCCGTCCGCCCCAGGGACTGTCCGTAGGCGATGTCGTCAAAGGTCAACACCAAGCCGTCTGACGGAATGTCTCTTTGGGGAATCCGCGCCGCAAAATCCTGCACCGCTTCTTCCACGGTTTCTCTGCGCACCGGCGTGTATTCTACCACTTCAAACCCCTGACTTGCAAGCCAGGAAAACGCCTCTCTCTGAAAGCGAAATACAGGTCCCTTGACCAGGGAAAACGCGTAGAAATACACCATCCGCTCGGCGGTCACCGCGTTATTCAGCTGCCGCACAGAACCGCTGCACAGATTTCGGGGATTTTTATAGGGAAGCTCTCCCACCGGCAGGTGATCATTGATTCTCTCAAAGTCGGAATAGCGAATCACCGCCTCTCCCCGCAGAATGACTTCCTCTTGATAGGGGATCTGATGGGGGAGATTCTGAAAAGCGCGGGCATTGCCGGTGATGACCTCTCCCATCTCACCGTTGCCTCGGGTCACTGCCTTGTATAGCTTGCCCTCCCGGTATGTGAGGACGATGGTGAGCCCGTCCATTTTCCAGGAGAGCAGTCCCTCCTGCTCACCCAGCCAGGCTGCCAGGGCGGCGGGATCCTTGGTCTTATCCAGAGAGAGCATCGGCGTCTCATGGCGCTCTTTGGGCAGAGAGGTCACCGCCTCATATCCCACGGACACAGTTGGGCTGCCTGCCAGAACGACACCGGTTTCCTGTTCCAGCGCCACCAGTTCATCATATAATTTATCGTATTCCCAGTTGCTCATGATTTCTCTGGCTTCTTGGTAATACGCTTTTGCCGCGTCTTTTAAAATGGAAATCAATTCCCGCATCCGCGCTTGTTTCTCCATGTTTATTCTCCTTTCTCGCCCAACTGCCGCAGGAGTTCATGAAGTTCCTCTCCCGTGATCTTGCGATACTCCCCGGACTTTAGATTTCTCAGCCGAATATTGAGAATCCGGATGCGCTTTAAGGCACAGACCCGGCAGCCCATCGCCTCACACATGCGCCGAATCTGACGGTTTAAACCCTGGGTGAGAATAATGGAGAAACTGTATTTTCCTATCTGAGTCACCCGACAGGGCCGCGTCACCGTACCGAGAATCGGAACGCCCTCTCTCATATGCCGCAGAAAAGTGTCCGTGACGGGATGGTCTACCCGCACCAGGTACTCTTTCTCGTGACAGTAACGGGCATGGGAGAGCCGCTCCGCCAAATCTCCCTGATTGGTAAGCAGAATAAGGCCCTCCGAGTCCTTATCCAATCTCCCGATGGGATAAATCCGCGAAGGGTAATGAATTTTGTCGATGATATTATCTTTCTCACCGGGGCTCGACGTGCAGACCACCCCGATCGGCTTATAATAGGCGAGCAGCACCGGTTCGTCCTTGGAAACAATGTCCCTATTGCCGACCTGCACCCTCTGACCAGGCAGGACCTTATCCCCCAGGCCAGCCCTCACCCCATCAATCGTGACATCGCCGGCGGCAATCCGCCGATCCGCCTCTCTGCGCGAGCAGATGCCGGCGGCGCTCAGATATCGATTGAGCCGCACGCCTCGCTCCCCGTCTTTTTCGGCCATCTGCCGTCTCGCCGCCCTTTCCACTTCCGCCCTCTCTTTGGGAGGAGGACATCATCGCATGAATCCACTTCATCTACAGCTCACTGGGGAAATCCTCCGTCTCACTGCAACTGCAATCTGTCCACAAATTCCCGCAGCGTCTCGTCCGCTTCCATCGCCTGCTCCATGCGCTGATTCGTCTCATCGATCAATGCCTTCACCGGTTCACTGGCATTCATCTCCTCCATGCGGTCGGACTCTTCCTTGCTGATGGCATTCAAGTAAATAATCAGATTATTGTCATACGCTCTGGTGACCAAAAAGACACTCATCGTAGGCGCTTCCTGGGTGATACCTTTGATTTTCAAATCACCACATACATATACCACATAAGTGTCCGCACTAGCACCC
This sequence comes from uncultured Lachnospiraceae bacterium, assembly GCA_964601745.1. Lineage (GTDB taxonomy): Bacteria > Bacillota > Clostridia > Lachnospirales > Lachnospiraceae > CAZROZ01. The sequence continues at coordinate 4,302 of CAZROZ010000145.1, forward strand.
TGCGCCACATAGCAAGTCAGATGATCCATCCGCTCTACATAGGAAAACCGGCGTTGCAGCTGCTCCGCGTCAATCATGTTGATATTGCTGACCAGGTCTTCCAGCAGATCCATGTCATTGGCGATACAGGCATCGTAATTTCTGACAAAGAGCTGCGTAAAAGCGGGATCCACCTCCGTGAGAAACTGAAGCGGCAGGGGATCCTCTTTCGTGCTTTCCTGAGTCTGTCCGTTCCCAGGCGTAGAAAATAAAAAGAGTGATCCGAAGAACAGAGTCACAAAACCCACACAGGCTGCAACCAATTGACGACGCTGTCTCATGCCGGTTCCTCCTCTTCTCCCAATCAAATAGGGATTTTTCCCTGCCCGCTCGCAGCAAGGGTACTGTGCAGCAATACTAGCTGTGTAGCAAATACTAGCCGTGCATCAAATATGCTGTGCAGCAATACTGGATGTGCATCAAACATGCTGTGCAGCATACTTGCTGCTACATACTAACTGCTGTAAAATTCCTGTCGCAGGCCTGTACATAAAAAACCGGATCCTGCAGGTTCGGGCGAAACCCCTTTCCCATCGCTGCAAGACCCGCTCTCAAACGTTGGCTCATGATGACTCTTACATACTGAAAAATACATCCAGAGGGAATCGAACCCTCGCACCTGGCTCCGGAGGCCAGTGCTCTATCCACTGAGCTATGGATGTGAACTGTCAGCGCTCTTTATCCATAGACACTCATCTATGTCATCTACGGTATCGCACCCACAGGTGGCGCTTGAACGTTTACCGGTACAGTATAATCAATAAAATACCTCCTGTAAAGACAAAAAACAAAATTTTAGGAAAATCTCCTCTTCTTCCCGCTGCCTTTTGATTCTCCGTCTGTGGTCATCACAGGGCAGGGAGTTGATTCCCCGTAAAAGACACCGCTGGCTCCATAGCAGGACAGACCTGCCAGCACCAGTGCCTGCCACTCCTCCTCAA
>CAZROZ010000146.1:0-5230 GCA_964601745.1 uncultured Lachnospiraceae bacterium
ATCCAGCCGCTCTTTTCCCACGAAATCGACCATCACACCTGCCTTTTTCGCCTCCCGAAGGATAGTGCGGATGGGACCGTCCTGACAGTGTTCCTGTATATATAACCGTTCTACCGTCCTTCCAGAGCGAAATGCCTCTATCACGGGGTTTCGCCCTTCTATCTGAGTCGGCAATTCTTCTTTTCTTTCTTCTTCCCAATCCGAAGTCATCTTTTCCTCCTGGCAACGAACACGGCAAGATCAGGATGATTCCCTCTTCTCCCCACCTTTTTGTGTCACCGGCATGCTGAAGATCCATACCTGTTTTCTCTCATATTCTCTTTTTCCTGAGGAGGCAAAAAGCCGATTTCCTTCAGTCCCTCCCGCATGAGAAAAGTCAACCGTTCCCTCTGTCCGTCAAGATACAGATACCCCACCAGCGTCTCAAATGCGGTCGCAGTGCGGTATTCCTCCACCGTGGCATGAGGCGCTTTGCTGGCGGGTTTGGCATTTCGCCCCCGACGAAAGAGAGCTCGTTCTTCTTGATTGAGCAGTGGGTAAATCGCCTCCGCCAGACGCATCTGCGTCCCTGCCCGCACGATTTCACTCACCCGCTGATGAAGCTGGTGCGCCGGCGCATTCCCGGCAGAGAGCACCAGAGTCCGGATTAAAAGGTCAAATACCGCGTCCCCAATATAGGCGAAAGTCAGCGGTGAGTAAGTCCGGATGTCCTGCAGCGGCAATTCAAATTCCCGGCAGAGATAGGCGGCAAGATTCTCAGATTTTTGATCAGAAGGATCCCCTTTTTGGAAGGAATTCCCACCGGAGAGAGCATTCGCTTCTCTGAAAGAATCCTCGCCCTGAAAAGCAGCATCCTTTCGGAGAAAAGCCACATCCTGGGAAGAACTACGTTTCTTGAAGGAATCCCGGCCCCGGGACGCAGCACCCTTCCGGAGAGAATCCACATCCTGGGATGAAATACGTTTCTTGGAGGAATCCCCGTCCTGGGAAGTTCCCCCTGCAGCGGATTTCGCCGGCCTTCTCCCGGTCAGAGTATCCGCTTTTTTCTCCTTTTTCTGTGCTTTTCTCCCCAGAAACTCTGCCAGTTTCTCTCTCATGCTCTCTTCCACTTGACCCCTTCCCGGGTGTCTTCCAGCAAGATGCCCTGCTCTGCTAGCTGGCTTCGGATCTCATCCGCTCTCGCGTAATTCCTTTCTTTTCTCGCGGCCTGCCGCTCCTCAATCAACGCCTCGACCTCGTCATCCAGCAGCTGCGTGTTCTTTTTCGTGATGATACCCATCACATCGCACAGTTTTTCCAGCTGATCCAGCACCATCTGGATTCCCTCTTTTCCGCTGTCAGACGTCACATTGGTATTGACATATTTCACCAGTTCAAAAATCGCAGCGATGGCATCTGCCGTGTTGAAATCGTCGTCCATGGCGTTCTCAAATTTTTGAACGAATTCATCCAATGCCTCCCGCATTTCTTCGATCTGCTCCGGGCTCGATGAGACTTTTGTATGGCTTTCCAGAAAGCGCAGATTTTCGCAGGCAGTCAGAATCCGCTCCAGGCTCGCCTTGGAGGCATCCATCAATTCCCTGCTGAAATTCAGCGGGCTGCGGTAATGTGCACTCAGCATAAAGAAGCGCAGCACCTGCAGATCATACTGCTCACTGATTTCCCGTACCGTGAAGAAATTCCCCTCGGACTTGGACATCTTCTTGTTGTCAATATTTAGAAAGCCATTGTGCATCCAATATTTGGAGAAAGTCTTTCCATTGGCTGCCTCGCTCTGCGCGATTTCATTTTCATGATGAGGGAAAATCAAATCCTCGCCGCCTGCGTGAATGTCCAGCTCATCCCCCAGATAACGCTTGCTCATCACCGAGCACTCAATATGCCAGCCAGGTCTCCCCTTGCCCCAGGGAGATTCCCAGTAAGGCTCGCCCTCTTTCATGGGTTTCCACAGGACAAAGTCCAGGGGATCTTCCTTCTCGTCATCGACAGCGACCCGAAACCCTGCTTCCAGATCATCCAAATTCTTGCCAGAGAGCTTGCCGTAACCGGGAGAAGAGTGCACCCGGAAATAGACACTGCCGTTCTTCACATAGGCGTGACCTTTCTCGATCAGCGTCTGAATCATCTCGATCATCCCATCGATCTCTTCCGTAGCCTTCGGATGCACAGTGGCAGGTCTGACATTCATGCCAGCCATATCTTTCTTGCACTCCACGATATAGCGCTCTGAGATCTCACTGGCAGGGACACCCTCTTCCTTTGCCCGATTGATGATCTTGTCATCCACATCGGTGAAATTAGAGACATATCTCACGTCATACCCCTTGTACTCCATATATCGGCGCACCGTGTCAAAAACGATCATCGGCCTCGCATTCCCAATATGAATGTAATTATAAACTGTGGGGCCGCACACATACATCCGCACCACACCCGGCGTGACCGGGACGAATTCCTCTTTGCGCCTGGACAATGTATTGTAAATCTTCATCGTTTTTCCCCTCTGATTGAACAATTCGCTGACCCGCTTTCGACCAAAATTCCTCAAAAATTCGTTCTGCTTTCCCTGTCATTCCAAAACTTCTCAAAGATCCGTTCTGCCTTCCCTGTCATTCCAAAACTTCTCAAAGATCCGTTCTGCTTTCCCCGTCATTCCAAAATTTCTCAAAGATCCGTTCTGCTCTCCCCGTAATAGCGTCAAAAAAGCCTGTCCGGGAAATATTCACGCTTTCAAAATCATCCCCTGCTTTGCACCAAGAAGAGCCTTGGCATCTGTTTCATTCTAAGAAATATCCGAATGCTTGTCAAGAATGCCAAAGCTCCCGGCATCGCCAGCAGGCGCGTTTGACTTCACTGAAATTCTACCGGTTGTATCCTTTTCCCCCGCTCGCAAGCCGGCAGAGCTTCCTTTCGATATTCTCATTTTTCTTCCAATAAACATACTGCCTGGGCGGCAATTCCTTCCTCCCTGCCGGTAAAGCCCAGTCGTTCCTCGGTGGTGGCTTTCACACTTACGAGGGAGGAGGAAATCTCCATGGCAGCTGCCAGATTTTCCCGCATTGCACCGAGGAAGGGCGCGAGTTTTGGCTTCTGGGCGATCACGACACTGTCTACATAGTGGATTGCGTAGCCATGTTCCTTCAAGGTCTCTTTGACCCGCAGCAGAAGATTCAAGCTGTCTGCTCCTGCATAGGTTGGATCAGTATCTGGAAACCACTGCCCGATATCGCCGAGCCCGGCCGCTCCCAGCAGCGCATCCATGACAGCGTGGGTCAACACATCCGCGTCGGAATGTCCCAGAAGTCCCATCGTGTGAGGAATCGTGACCCCTCCTAGAATCAGTGCCCTACCCGCCATCAAGCGATGTACATCATATCCTATTCCGATTCGCATATCCTATTTCCCTTCAAAAAATCAACCGAACCTGACCGTCGATGTCCTAAGGTCCTATCCGTAAAACACCTCAGAAAATTCCAGCGGTTCCGTAATTGTCATACCCGCCCAGTGCCCGGGGATCACTGTGACCAATTTCATTTCCCCGGGCGTCAAAGTGCCGATATCCGTTCAAAAGAGAGGGAATGGAATATCCGATCTTATTCTCAAAACTGTCAAAATGATTGAATCCGCCCAGCGGTCTCATCTCGCTGTGGCCGATCTTTCTCTCGCTGTTGTTAAAATGATTATACCCATTGTTGAAATTCATCTCGCTGTGTCCAATCTTCCTATTGTTGTTGTCATAATGATTCAGTCCATTCAGCATATTCGGTGCGCTATACCCTTCCTTATACATCTTCGTATCTCCTTTCCTCTATTGCTCCACCGCAATACCATGATCATCAAAGCATTGAATCAAAAGATTCAAATCACTGGGGACCGAGAGCGGCTCTTTGCAAAAAGCAATGGCGTTCGCCACATCCTTCAGGCCATTTCCAGTGACCACGGAAACCACAGTGGCATCGCACGGTATTTTCCCCTGTTCGCAAAGTTTTTTCAGTCCCGCTGTCCCGGTGACTCCTGCCGGTTCTCCAAAAACGCCGCAAGTCGTGCCCAGAAGTTTTTGTGCCGCCATAATTTCCTCATCAGACACATTGACTGTCAGCCCGTTGGACTCCCGGATCGCCGCCAACGCTTTATCCGCGTTTCTTGGCACCCCCACCGCAATGGAATCCGCCAGCGTATTTTCCTCCATCGGCCGCCAATCCTCATGATCCTCAATGGCTCTGTTCAAAGGGCAACAGCCTGCAGCCTGCACGGAAATCAGTCTTGGCAGATGATCCACAAAACCGATAGCATATAAATCTTTTAATCCTTTCCACAACCCAGCAATCGTACAGCCGTCCCCCACAGAAATCGCGATGTAATCCGGTACCTGCCAGCGCAGCTGCTCCAAGATCTCAAGGCCCACCGTCTTCTTTCCCTCTGACAGGTAGGGATTGATGGCCGCGTTCCGATTATACCAGCCCCATTTGTCAATCGCCGCCTTGCTGAGCTCAAATGTCTCCTCGTAATTTCCCTGAACGGAAATCACTGTGGCGCCGAAAACCATCAGCTGTGCCACTTTCCCCTTGGGTGCCCGAGCGGGGACGAAAATATACGTCTTCAGCCCCGCAGCCGCCGCATTTCCCGCTAAGGAGCTGGCCGCGTTTCCAGTGGAAGAGCACGCGATCACTCTTGCCCCCGCTTCCCGTGCCTTTGCCACTGCCATGGAGGAGGCTCGATCTTTCAGGGATGCGGTCGGATTCACCCCGTCATCTTTGATGTACAGCTTCCTGATCCCCAACTGCTCCGCGAGGACCGGAGCGTCATAGAGGGGACTGCATCCCACCCGCAGAGGGGGCGTCTTGGTCGTCTCCTCCACCGGCAGCAATTCCCGATACCGCCACATAGAATTCTCATGCCGGTTTCTGAGCGTTTCTTTCGTGAAAATAGACTTTATATAGTCATAATCATAGACAATGTCCAGAATTCCGCCACAAGAACAATTGGTCAGATCCGGAACTGCCTCATAGATTTTTCCGCATTTTACACATTTTGCGTATCTTACATTCTTCACTTCTTCTTCCTTCCTATTCCGCCGGACAGAGCATTTAACGATCTGAATGAATTTCACCTCAGCAGTTCTCTGCCACCGCACACAAGCAGTCCATCCACATGTCCATTGCGACTGGGCTTTTAGAGTAAACTCCCATGTCCCACATATGGGACAACACCATAAATGAAAGCCCACGGA
>CAZROZ010000147.1:0-5091 GCA_964601745.1 uncultured Lachnospiraceae bacterium
CGTATAAGCCAGAGCAGAAGTGAGAATTCACCAGTGACGGACAAGATTTGGAATCTTTTTTTCACATGGGCAAAAGATAGACAAGAGAAGAGGATTGACAGTGACTCCGTCTCTGACTTATACTCATGAAAACTAAGGAGGACTTCGGCGATTGGAGGACTTGCAGTGAGTTGAGAATTTACGGTGCTCGGAAGACTTGCAGCGGTTGGAGGACTTGCAGCGATCGGAGGAAGGCCTCCATGTTTTTGAATTTATAACACAGGAAAGGGAGGATAGGAAAATGGGCAAAATAGTCGGCGAAGGCATTACCTTCGATGATGTATTGCTGGTTCCGGGATATTCTACTGTGATTCCCAATGAAGTAGATTTATCTACCCGGCTGACCAATTCCATACGACTCAACATCCCCATTATGAGCGCCGGAATGGACACAGTGACAGAGTATCGCATGGCGATCGCGCTGGCGAGGCAGGGCGGCATCGGCGTCATTCACAAAAATATGTCCATTGCGGAGCAGGCGGAGGAAGTAGATAAGGTAAAACGTTCTGAGAACGGTGTGATCACGGATCCGTTCTATCTCTCCCCGGAGCATACGCTGCAGGATGCGGACGACCTGATGAGCAAATTCCGCATCTCCGGTGTGCCCATCACCGAAGGACGCAAACTGGTGGGCATCATCACCAACCGGGATCTGAAATTCGAGACAGATTTCTCCAAGAAAATTAAAGAGTGCATGACCTCAGAAGGGCTGATCACGGCACCTGCCGGCATTACCCTGGAGGAGGCCAAGAGCATCCTGGCCAAAGCACGCAAGGAAAAACTCCCGCTGGTGGATGAGGAGGGCAATTTAAAGGGCCTGATCACCATCAAAGACATAGAAAAACAGATCAAATACCCCTATTCTGCCAAGGATTCCCAAGGCCGCCTGCTCTGCGCGGCAGGGGTGGGCGTCACCGCCAATGTGCTGGACCGGGTCGAAGCTCTGGTGAAAGCCAAGGTAGACGCGGTGGTAGTGGACTCCGCCCACGGCCATTCCGAGAATGTGCTCCGGGTCGTGCGGATGATCAAGGACGCTTACCCAGACCTGCAGGTGATCGCCGGAAATGTGGCGACGGCAGAGGGCACGGAAGCTTTGATCAAGGCCGGTGCGGACGCCGTGAAGGTGGGGATCGGACCGGGCTCGATCTGTTCCACCCGGGTGGTGGCAGGCATCGGTGTGCCGCAGATCACGGCGGTGATGGACAGCTATCAGGTGGCGGATCGGTACGGCATCCCCATTATCGCTGACGGTGGCATCAAGTACTCCGGCGACATCACCAAGGCACTGGCTGCCGGCGCCAATGTGACGATGCTGGGCAATCTGTTCGCCGGATGTGACGAGAGCCCCGGCTATTTTGAACTCTATCAGGGAAGAAAATATAAGGTTTACCGCGGAATGGGTTCCATTGCCGCCATGGAGAACGGCAGCAAAGACCGCTATTTCCAGACCAATGCCAAAAAGCTGGTACCGGAAGGCGTGGAGGGCCGGGTACCTTACAAGGGAACGGTGGAAGACACGGTGTTTCAGCTGGTGGGCGGTGTTCGCTCCGGCATGGGGTACTGCGGCTGTAAGACCATTGAAGAGCTGAAAAAGAATGGTAGATTCGTCAAGATTTCTTCTGCGGGCCTGCGGGAGAGCCATCCTCACGATGTCCACATCACGAAGGAAGCGCCCAACTACAGCGTGGAAGAGCCATGAGAAAGCAGAGAAAGGAAGGAAAGAAACTCCTCGATGTGGGAGGAACTGGTTCATTGCTTTTGATGGAATTTGTTTCCACTAATTGACAAATATGTCCTAATGAAAGGAAAGGCACAGGGATCCTGCCCATGGAGGGTTGGCTGCGGTGTCTTTCTTTTTTGCGGTTGAACGCTGCGGATAGATTCGAGGAAAACGTGTGCCGGAACGCTGCGGATAGATTCGGGGAAAACGTGTGCCGGAACGCTACAGATAGATTCGAGAAAAACGTGTGCCGGAACGCTGCAGGGAGAAGCCGCTTCAATTTTCGGTGAAGGAATTCAGATTTTAGAGAGAGGAAAATGAAACAGACACCGCAAGGAAATGGAAGGAGGCTCCCCATGCAGTATGACAAGATGCTGCCGGCGGTTTTTTTAACCAGGCCCAATCGCTTTATCGCCCATATTCTGCTGGAGGGCAGGGAGGAGATCTGCCATGTGAAAAATACTGGCCGCTGCAGGGAACTGCTTTCCACCGGCGCGAAGATCTGGGTGCAGGAGCGCGATAATCCCGCTCGGAAAACCAGATATGATCTGATCACGGTGGAAAAAGCCGGTTTCGGCCTGATCAATATGGATGCCCAAGCGCCCAATGAGGCAGTCTATGAATGGCTTCTAGCGGGCGGATGCCATAGGATCGATCCATCCCGCTGGAGGGTAAAAAGAGAAGTGAAATACGGCGCTTCCCGTCTGGATTTCTGGCTGGAGCAGACGGGAAATGGGGAAGAAAGGCAGGATCTGGCGCTGGAGGTGAAGGGGGTGACGCTGGAGCAGAAAGGGGTGGCACTTTTTCCGGACGCTCCTTCCGAGAGGGCAGTCAGACATCTGCATGAATTGGTGCGTGCCAGGGAAGAGGGAAAGGAGGCCGCGGTACTCTTTGTGATCCAGATGAAAGGAGTGCGCTTTTTCACACCCAATGACGCTATGGATCCGGCATTTGGAAAGGCATTGCGGCGAGCAAAAGAAGCCGGCGTTCACCTGCTGGCGTATGACTGCCAGATTTCCCCGGACTCGATGTGTCTCTCTGAGGAGGTGCCGATCCGGCTGCCGTGAGGAAGCGTTCTCCTCACAAGCCTATGTGGAGGCGGGAAATTTACTGACACAGCATGGTAATGCATCTGTCACACTGACGTAATAAATGTGCGAAAAAGACTAAAAAATGAAAAGATAATTAACAAAAAGTATCTGGAAAAGGCAATCCAGACGTGATAGACTAGATTCTACAGCGATAGACTTATTCGCGGATTGGTCGTCATTTTGAGAAGAAGAGACAGACATTGTAAGGGGAAAAGCAGGTTCTCAATCACAGCATTTTACCGATAGTTCGACGAACAATCTGCCGGTTCTATGATATAGAAGGTAGATCGATGCAATTAAACAGTATTCCATTCTTATTTTATTTTTTACCGGCTTTCCTGGTGCTCTATTATCTGGCACCGATCAAATACCGCTATGCGCTGCTGACGGCAGCGAGCTTCCTTTTTTTGTGGTTGGCCTCCGGGAAAAGCCTGCTGGCAGTGGCGGTCCTGGCGGGCTTGACTGTGGTCGGATATGTGGCCATGCTTTTTGGGAAAAGGAATCCGTGGCTCACCAGCGGGGCGATTGTGCTGCTTGCAGGCGTGTTGATCTTCTTTAAGCTTTACCGGGGCGGCGCATTATTTCCCGTCGGCCTTAGTTTTTATGTATTTCAGCTCATCGCTTTCGTCGCGGAGAAGCGCCGCGGCCACATGAGGAAGCGGATGTCTCCTGGCATGTTTGGCGCATGCATCACGATGTTTCCGAAGCTCCTGTCCGGTCCGATAGCGGATCCCCAGGACATGAGGAGGCAGATAGAAGGCCCCCGCTGGTCCATAGTGACGTTTCACTTGGGATTGCGGCAGTTGATTCTGGGCCTCGCCATGAAGGTCATTCTGGCGGACCGGATGGGAGCCGTCTGGGACAGAGCAGTGGTCATGGGCTTTGACAGCGTCTCCGTTCCCTTTATGTGGCTGGCACTGCTCTCCTGGTCGCTGCAGCTCTATCTGGATTTTTACGGGTATTCTCTGATAGCGGTAGGCCTTGGCCATATGCTGGGCTTTCATCTGCCGATGAATTTTCTGGAGCCGTACAGTGCCAAGAGTATCTCGGAATTCTTTCGCCGCTGGCATGTGACACTGGGGCGATGGTTTCGGGAGTATGTCTATATTCCGCTGGGCGGCAATCGAAAGGGGCTCGCCAGAACGATTGTAAATCTGGCGGTAGTGTGGCTCCTGACAGGACTCTGGCACGGCGTCGGGAGTGGATACCTGATGTGGGCGGGAATCCTCTGGGCACTGATTGTCCTGGAGCGGGTGTGGCTGCGTCCGTATCTGGAGAAGAGCCGGGTCGTCTGTCACATCTATACGGTGCTGTTGATTCTTCTCTCTTTCGTGCCCTTCGCGGCTGGGGGAGCGGGGGAAGCCATGACGATTTACGGCAGGCTTTTCGGCATCGGCCCGGAACCCAGCGGAATCGGTGATTTTCTCAACTGGGGCGGTCAGACTTTATGGCTGCTCCTCGCGGGTATCTTTTTCGCCACTCCCCTCCCCAAGAAAATATGGGAGACGATCTGTGTCAAAAAGGGAAACGACGGGAAATTACAGACGGTGGTGGATATCGGACTGTTTGTGCTCTTCTGGATTTGTGTGTATTTCATTGCCACCTCCAAACAGGATCCGTTCCTCTATTTTCACTTCTAGGAGATTGCCATGAAAAATAAAAAGCGATACACAGGATTGCTGGTGGCGTTGGCCCTCAGCATGGCGGTGGTGGGGATTGCCGGAGCTGCTGTGAAATATCGGATTCTGGCACCTCTGGGACTGGGAATGGAAGAAGACAGCCCCGCGATTCCATTCCTGCTCTTATCAGACGGGGATCTCTCCAATCAGCTGGCACTGGCTCAAGAGATGGAAGAGGAACCCGGCGGTCCGGACAACGCTCCTGATCCAGAGGAATCCCTTCCTGCCACGAAGGAGCAGGATGACACTTTCGAGGAATCTACAGGGGAATCGGACACAAAAGAGGGGGAATCATCGACAACCCAGGAACTGTCCACGGACGATCAGGCAGAACCCGCGACGACCCAGAAGGAACCGGAAGAACCGACGACGAAAGCGGAGGAGACGAAGGAACCAAACACGAAAGAAAAGAACACAAAAGAGCCAAATACGAAAGAAAAAGAGACAAAAGAGCCGGCTACGAAAGAAGAAGAGACGAAAGAACCGACTACGAAAGAAAAAGAGACAAAAGAACCGACTACGAAAGAAAAAGAGACAAAAGAACCGACTACGAAAGAAAAAG
>CAZROZ010000148.1:0-5063 GCA_964601745.1 uncultured Lachnospiraceae bacterium
TTTACCCCTCCCATCGGCAGCGTCTGAAAAAGCACATCAAACAAGCGCTTTAGCTGATCTGGACTCAGAGTAGTCGGCGTCCCGCCCCCGATGTAGACGGTAGTGACGCCCCGTTTCCCGATCAGCTTCCCCACGGACGCAATCTCCCGAAAAAGGCATTCCAGGTAAGGCTCAATCTGATCCGCGAATCGCACCGCGGAATTAGAGGGAAAGGAGCAATATAAACACGTGGTGGGACAGAAAGGAATGCCGATGTAAACGCTGACTTCCTCCTTCAAAGGAAGGCCAGACAGGATCTCTCGCTCCCGTTGCGCGATTTGTGCCGCCAATTCGGCTTTTTCTGCGGATACCCGGTAGCGCTCCCGCATCATTTGAGCCGCCTGGGCAGGAGTATTTCCTTCTTCCAGCCAGGCTGTGCAGAGTTTCGCAGGCCGCACGCCGGTCAGCGTTCCCCAGGGCAGCGTCTTTCCCAGAAGCTGAGACAATGTCTGATAAAGCGCGTCTTTTAACAGCATCCGCATTTCCCGCTTTCCAGACTGCATCCCGCTCTCATAGGTAAAATCGAAGGGAAAGCGCCGCTCTGTGCGGATCCTTTCGTTGTCCCTACAGGAAGAATTTGTTTCCGGGCAGAATCGTTTTGTCTCGTTATCCCGGCATTCTGCTGCTTTGTCCGGACATTCTGCGGGTGACATTTCACAGGACTTTGTATCTTCGCCGCCATCCAAGTTCGAATGCGCTTTGCCCGCTTCCGCCACGCAGACGCGAATGCATCCGTCCTCCCGGAGAAGGGAGATTATCACATCCGGCTCTTCCCCGCATTCATGCAGCTTTACCTGCTGTCCCGGATAGAAAGCCTGCACCATGGAAATGCAGTCATAGGCGAATTCCTCCTGATCCATCACCAGGCGAATCATGACGGATCACCCCAAGGCACACTACAGTACGGATTATATTTCTTTTCGTAACCGATGGTAGTGGACTCCCCGTGTCCCGGCGCGACGACGGTATCCTCCGGCAATCTCATCAGAATCTGACAGGAACGCCGAAGTTTGGCCCCGGAACCGGTGGGCAGATCCGTCCGTCCCACGCTGCCGCAAAAAAGCGTGTCCCCGGAGAACAATATTTTCTCCGATGGGAAATAATAACAGGCGCTCCCTGCGGTGTGTCCGGGAGAGGCGATCACCTGGAAAGAAAACGGTCCTATTTCCACTTGCTCCCCCGGGTGAAAGAGACGGTCCGCCTGACAAGTAACCGCATGGCGCAGCATGTGCAAAGAAGCGTTCAGACTGGGATCTGCCGCCAGGACCTCTTCCCCCTCCAGCAAACAGATTGGTATGCCATATTGTGCAGCCAATTCCGAAGCCGCACCGATGTGATCAAAATGGCCGTGGGTCAGCAAAATGGCCATCGGCTCTGTTCCCAGCTCTCTCAGACGCTGGCTCACCTGCTCCGCATGGTCGGCAGGGTCCACGATCAGCGCTTTTCCGGATGGCGCATCCGTCAGCAGATAGCAATTGGTGGCCGCAATTCCCATGCACATTTGAACTAATTTCATAAATTTTCTTTCTCCTTTGGCAGGGCAGCCGCCGGCACTTCCCTCTTTTGTTTCCTCACGCTCTCTCTATATCCAGCACACTCTCCACCCGCCGCAGCTTTTCCACGATGGTATTCAGGAAATTTTTATTATTCACCTCAAAGCCCACAGTGATGGTAGCGGTCCCCTGTTTGCTGGTCCGCACATTCATGGACTTCACATCAATCTTATTTTCAGTAAAAATACGGGACACATCCACAAGAACGCCGGTGCGATTGTTGGCATAGATCGTGAGTTCTACCGCGTACAGCTCGTCTTCTCTCTGCTTCTCCGGCTCCGCCGCCCATTCCGCCCGCAAAAGCCGGGCGCGTTCATTTACCGGCAGAATTAACATAATAACGCAGTCCGTCCGATGAATAGAAAATCCTCTACCCCGGGTGACGAAACCGACGATCTCATCCCCCGGCACCGGACTGCAGCATTTGGAGAAGCGGACTGCCACATCGCCGACTCCCTCCACGATGACACCGCTCTTGCTCTTCGGAGAGCGGGAACCGTTCAACCGCTGGTTTTCCCTGTTCTCCTTCTCCTGCAGCGCCACCAGTACCTGGGCGTCATTCTCCTCACGCTTTAACTGTTTGTTGCGCAGATCCACCAGTTTATTGTCGATCTGTCCCTCTTTTAGGCCTCCGTGGCCGATGGCGGCGTAGAGGGAATCCCAATCCCGAAAGCCATATTTCTCCAGGCAGGCATTCATGAATTCCGGTTTCATTATATCCGCCTGGACGATGCCTCTGGCTTTGCAGTAGGCAGCAACCATCTCCTTGCCTCGGGTGATATTTTCCTCCTTCAGCTCAGACTTAAACCACTGATTGATTTTGTTTCGCGCCTGGGTACTCTTCACGAACTGCAGCCAATCTCGACTGGGTCCCCGGGAATTCTGCGAGGTGATAATCTCGACACGATCCCCATTTTGAATCTGATAATCAATATTGACCAGTTTCCCATTCACCCTGGCGCCCACCATCTTATTACCCACCGCGCTGTGAACACTGTAGGCAAAATCAATGGGCGTAGACCCGGCAGGCAGTGTCTTCACATCTCCGGTAGGGGTAAAGCAGTAGACATTGTCCGAGAACAGATTCAGATCACTTTTGATCAGGCTGAGAAATTCTTTATTGTCATCCAGATCCCGCTGCCATTCCAGAATCTGCCGCAGCCAGGTGAGTTTTGCCTCCTCGCTGTCCTCCGTCCCCTTGCCGTCTTTGTTCTCCTTATATTTCCAGTGCGCCGCGATGCCGTATTCCGCGGTCCGATGCATCTCATAGGTGCGGATCTGGATCTCGAAAGGCTTGCCGTTGGGGGCGATCAGCGTGGTGTGCAGGGATTGATACATGTTGGGTTTCGGCATGGCGATGTAATCTTTGAATCGTCCCGGAATGGGCTTGTACATCTCATGGATAATGCCCAGTGCCGCGTAACAGTCTTTCACCGTCTCCACAATGATGCGCACGGCGAATTGGTCGTAAATCTGGTCCAGGGTCTTGCCCTGGGTGACCATTTTCTTATAGATACTGAATAAATGTTTGGCGCGGCCGTCCACAGATGCCTCGATGTGGCCGTCTTCCATGTGCTTTTTCACCTGAGCAATGATATCGTCCACAAAGGCTTTGCGCTCCTCCTCGCCCAGTTCCAGGTTCGCCTTTAATTCCTGGTACACCTCCGGCTCCAGATATTTGAGGGACAGGTCATCCAATTCTACCTTGATCTTGGAAATGCCCAGCCGGGATGCGATAGGGGAATAAATGTCCATGGTCTCCCGGGATTTTTCCCGCTGCTTCTGGGGCGACTGATACTGCATGGTCCGCATGTTGTGAAGTCTGTCCGCCAGCTTGATCAGAATCACCCGGATATCTTTGGCCATGGAGAGAAACATTTTCCGCAGATTTTCCGCCTGGATCTCCACTTTGTCCGCGGAATAGTTGAGCTTTGTCAGCTTGGTAACGCCATCCACCAGCAGTGCCACTTCCTCGCCGAATTGATCCTTGATCTGTTGATAGGTCAGCTTGGTGTCCTCCAGCACGTCGTGGAGCATGCCTGCGATGATGGTCTCCTTGTCCAATTCCAGCCCCGCGAGAATGATGCACACGCACAAAGGGTGAATGATGTATGGCTCTCCCGACTTGCGCAGCTGTCCCTGATGCGCCTCTGAAGCCACCTGATACGCCCGATCCAGCTCTGAAAAATCCGGGGACGGGTGATAGACACGGATGGCATTCTTCAAATCCTCATACAAGACATCCGGTGCCGTAAAATCCGCCGGTGCCTCAATCTCCCGCTCCAGTATCGGCACTTTTTTCTCGATTTCGTTCTGTTTCTCCCCTGCCATGACAATTCCCTCCCCTATACTCTCACGTTCTCCTTCCCTGCTTTTCACCAGGTCAACATGGTCCGAATGATCCCTTATTTCCCTGGATAAGTGATCACCGCGTCCACATCATAGCCGACGAGACGCTCTCTCCCCTTGAGACCTGCCAGCTCCATGAGAAAGACAATCTTTACGACTTTGGCGCCCTGTCCTTCCACCATTTTCGTGATGGCGGAGATCGTGCCGCCAGTGGCAATCAGATCGTCGATGATGACCACCCGGTCACCGGGCTTCACCGCGTCTTTGTGCATTTCCACCACCGCCGAACCGTATTCCAGATCATAGCTGGCCTCCACCGTCTCCCGGGGGAGCTTTCCTTTCTTGCGCACCGGCACAAAGGCCTTCCTCATGTTGTACGCAACGGGCACGCCGAAAATAAAGCCTCTGGACTCAGGTCCAATGATTACGTCAAAATCTACCCCTTCCAGACATTTCTGCAGCTCATCAATGGCTAGATGCAGCCCCTCCGCGTCCTGCAGGACGCTGGTCACGTCCCGAAAAATAATTCCTTTTTCCGGAAAATCGGGAATACTCAGTACATACTCTTCTAATTTTTTCATGGCAAATGTCTCCCTTATTCTGCTTTCATTTATGGTAGTGCCCCATAAGTGGGGCATGGGGGTTCACTCCGTCGTGTACTATAAAACGCTGATTTCCGCCAGCGAGTCCCATCATCTCCGGCGGAAATTTATTTTCGTATTTTAGCACGTAACTTTTTAAAGTGCAAGAAACGGAAAAAGTTAACGAGATACATCATAACATCGTAAAAACTTCTATCATCCGTGACGACCTCCGCGTCGACCTCCGCGTCGACCTCCCTTGACTATTCACAGCCGATATAAAAACTGATTTTTAAGAAAGTCCCGATGGAGCTTTCTTTTTTCGGTACAATGTACAATATATAGTGGTTATTTTTGTCAATCATTATACCCATTATTGCTTAATATTCTAACGGCAAGTACTGTTTTGAGAACATCGAATGATCGAGACCTGCCGCCGCAATGGCATCAATGAAATATACGCCCTTCAACGCCTGTGCGAGGGGAAACCTTGCACAGTTGCCGAGATTTTTTCATCCCTATCGCCTCCATGAACCCCTAC
>CAZROZ010000149.1:0-5040 GCA_964601745.1 uncultured Lachnospiraceae bacterium
TCTCAAAGGAGGTCTTTTTCACCTCAGCAAAACTCAAAAACAGGACGGGGTAAGTGCCCTGCAAAGCGCGGAAACGTTCTTCCTTCCAGATAGAAAGACCGTCAAACAGTTCGCTTTGTTTGCCATATTTCACGGAGAAGAAACAATTCACCATGTCCATGGTCAAAGTCTTTCCGAAACGGCGTGGACGCATGATCACGGTCACTTTTATATTGCTGTCCCACCATTGACGGAAAAAGCCAGTCTTGTCAACATAAAACGCGTTGTTACTATGAGTTTTTCAAAACTGCTCGTGCAAATAGAAACAGTTCTTGGCATATGCGCACCCCCTTCCTTAATTTTGAACTTGAAAATGGTGTACTGTGTACTTTTTGAGCTTAAAATGGCGTATTACGTAAATCCACGACATCATTGTATTCCATCATGCGCCGTGGTATCAAGCGATTCTCAAAAGTTTTAAGACATATCAAAAAATAGTATTGATAAGAGCAAATTATTCTTCAAAACGATACAAAAGGAGAAAAAAGTTTATTCTACGCAGCCGTTAAAGCATCGGGGAACAGGGTCAATCTCGATCCAGGCGCATGGAGAGGCTGATGCGTTTTCTCTCTGTGTCGACCTCAAGCACTTTCACATCTACGATATCGCCCACTTGAACTACTTCTGACGGATGATGGATGAAACGGTCAGACATCTGGGAAATATGCACCAGACCGTCCTGATGAACGCCGATATCCACAAAAGCGCCGAAGTCGATCACGTTCCGCACGGTGCCCTTCAAGATCATGCCCGGCTTTAAATCTTTCATTTCTAATACGTCGCTGCGCAGAATCGGTTTCTGCATGTCGGTTCTGGGATCCCGGCCGGGCTTTTCCAGCTCTTTGACGATATCCAGGAGTGTCGGTTCCCCGATGCCCAATTCCTCCGCCAGTTTCTCTGTGTCACCGATTCTGGCCAGGAGTCCTTGCTTTTTTTCCTGCATACCGGTAGGAGACAGGTTGTGCGCCGCGTTCCTTTCCTTTGGCGGTCGATTCTCTTGCCCGGATTGTGGGCTTTTCTGCAGGCTGCGGACATCTTCCAGTGTCATGCCCAGACGTTCCAGGAGCTTGCCAGCCGCCGAATAGGATTCCGGATGGACACCGGTGCCGTCCAGGGGATTCTCACCTTGGGGGATTCGGAGGAATCCGGCACACTGCTTGTAGGCTTTCGGACCCAGCCGGTCGACGCAGAGCAGCTGCTCCCGGTTGGTAAATCTGCCGTTCTTTTCCCGGTAAGCGATGATATTCTGGGCAACCGGCTTGGAAATCCCTGCGACGTAGGATAGAAGAGAGATGGAGGCAGTATTTAAGTCCACACCCACCCGGTTCACACAGTCCTCTACCACAGCATGCAGGGCTTCGTCCAGCTTTTTTTGATCCATGTCGTGCTGGTACTGGCCCACGCCGATGGCCTTCGGGTCAATTTTCACCAATTCCGCCAGCGGATCTTGGAGCCTGCGGGCGATAGAAGCGGCACTCCGCACGCCCACATCATATTGGGGAAATTCCGCCGTCGCCAATTTGCTGGCGGAATAGACGGAAGCCCCAGCCTCATTGACGATCACGTACTGCAGGGGTCTGTTCAGTTCCCGGATCAATTCGGCGATCACCTGCTCTGATTCTCGGCTGGCGGTACCGTTTCCCAGGGAGATCAGCGTGATGTTGTACCGCTCAATCAG
Organism: uncultured Lachnospiraceae bacterium; assembly: GCA_964601745.1. Lineage (GTDB taxonomy): Bacteria > Bacillota > Clostridia > Lachnospirales > Lachnospiraceae > CAZROZ01. Next base: position 1,718 of record CAZROZ010000149.1, read on the forward strand.
GCGTTTCAGCACGTTTTTTGATTCTTCAATCTTTTGCTGCGGGGCAGTGGGGTAGATCACCGTCGCGTCCAGCACTTTTCCGGTTGGGTCCACCACGGCCAGCTTGCAGCCGGTGCGAAAAGCCGGATCCCAGCCTAGGACAGTCTGCCCTTTCACAGGCGGCTGCATCAAAAGCTGCTGGAGATTTTTGCCAAATACCGCGATGGCGCCTTCCTGGGCACGATCGGTCAGTTCATTGCGGATTTCCCGCTCAATGGCAGGACCGATCAGACGGTCGTAGCTGTCTGTCAGCGCTTCCGAAAGCACAGGGGAGGTATTGGGATTCTCCCGGGTGATCACTTTCCTTTTCAGATACTGGAGAATCTCTTCCCTGGGCCCTTCAATTTTCACTTTGAGAAATTTTTCTGATTCACCCCGATTGATGGCCAGGATCTGGTAACCCGCTGCCTTGGAAATTGCCACGTCGTAGTCATAATAGGTTTCATATACACTTTTTGCGTCTTTGTCCTTGGCGGTGCTCTTGAGCCGGCCTTCCCGCTGGGTCACCCGGCGGATCACGGTCCGATAGGCGGGCTCATCGGAGATCTGTTCTGCGATGATATCCTTTGCGCCTGCGATGGCATCCTCCACGGTAAAGACCTCTTTTTCTGGACAGAGGTAGGCTGCTGCCTCTTCGGACAGTGGCTTTGTGGTGCTTTGCTCGAGGATCAGCTTCGCCAGACCTTCCAGCCCTTTTTCTTTGGCAATGCTGGCTCTTGTCCGCCTCTTTGGCCGGAACGGGCGATAGAGGTCTTCTACGGCCACCAGGGTTTCTGCCGTCGCGATCTGTGCTTCTAACTGTTTGGTGAGCTTTCCCTGTTCTAGGATGGCAGCCAGCACGGCGCATTTTCGCTCTTCCAGATTCCGCAGGTAGCGAAGCCGTTCATCCAGCTTCCGCAGTACCTCATCATTTAGGGATCCGGTGGCTTCCTTTCGGTAACGCGCGATGAAAGGGATGGTATTTCCCTCATCAATCAGCTGCACGGCGGCTTCTGCCTGGCCGGTCCGCACATGCAGCTCTTCCGCAAGTTTTTGTATGATATCCATTTCTCATGCGCCGATATTCCGTCCGCACAGTGCGGACGGGGAAAAGCGCGGGTTCATCTCCTTTTTTGTAATGATTTGCCCATCGCTGCGGACTTATCTAATCCATATCTGTGAGGCAATGGGATGCTTCTGCCTGACAATCTTCGCAGACATCGCAAGCAGTCTCCGCCTGACAATCCTGGCAGACATCGCAAGCAGACTCTGCCTCATCATCCTGGCGGACACTGTCGCTGTGCACCGTTGGAGCAGAGAGGGACGGGTCCGCAGCCTGGGCTACCTGCATCATCAGTGCGCACTCCATGCGTTTGCGGAATAATTTGCAGCCGAGTTCGTACACGCCGCGCAGGTCACCGGTGGCGTGCATGGCGTTGGCAAAGCAGCCTCCCGCACACCACAGTCTCGCCCAGCAGTCCCGGCAGACCGGGCGGCTGTAGACATTGCAGCTGCGAAATGCGTCCTGCAGGGCGGTATTGGTCACTCCGTGCCCCAGATCCCCTAATCTGTAATTTGCGTCTCCCACAAACTGGTGGCAGGGGTACAGATCTCCCCACGGCGTGACCGCCATGTATTCCGTGCCGGATCCGCAGCCGGCGATGCGCTTATAAATACAAGGCCCATGTGCCAGGTCCAGCATATAGTGGTAGAACGTGATGGGATGTCCCTCCCGCTGACGGCGCAGCATGTCGACCGCCAGCAGTTCATATTGGGCGTAGATAGTGGGTAGATCCGCCTCCGTCAATGCCTGGGGACTGCCGGGGTCCGCCACCACCGGTTCCATGGAGAGCTGAGAAAAGCCCAGATCGTCCGCCATGTGGAAAATATCCTTGGTAAAATCGGTATTGTAATGGGTGAAAGTGCCCCGCATGTAATATCCTCTGCCGCCCCGTTCCTCTACCAGCTTTTGAAAACGAGGCACGATGCGGTCATAGCTGCCTCTGTCTCCTGCGTCTTTGCGAAAACGGTCATTGACTTCTTTCCGCCCGTCCAGAGAGAGCACCACGTTGTAGCACTCCCGGTTGACCCATTCGATCACTTCGTCGGTGAGGGCGATGCCGTTGGTGGTGAGGGTAAAGCGAAACTTTTTGCCTGTCTCTTTTTCAATGCTGCGGGCATAAGCCACCAATTTCCTGCAAACGTCGAAATTCATCAGCGGCTCTCCGCCGAAGAAGTCCACCTCCAGGTTATGTCTTGTGCCGCTATTTTTGACCAGAAAATCCAGTGCCTGTTTTCCCACTTCAAAGGACATCAGCGCGGATTTTCCGTGGAATTTGCCCTGGGCGGCAAAGCAGTATTCACAGTTCAAGTTGCAGGTGTGAGCTACATGCAGACAGAGCGCCTTCACCACGTTATCCCGGCGCTTGAGCTGGGAGGCCCTTTCTGCCCAGGGATCCGCCGCGAATAATTTCCCCGCGGCAATCAGCTCGTCTATGTCGGCAAAAACCTCAGAGATAGTCTGTTCCTTCGTGCCGGGATGATTCGCCTTCAGTGCCGCCGCGATCTCTCGCCGGGGGGTGTTCGTCTCCATCATTTGGATGGCGTCGAAAGCCAGCGCATCCACCGCATGTACACTGCCGCTGCCGGCATCCAGGACGATATTGTATCCGTTCATCTGATAGGCATGTATCATAAAAATCTCCCTATCCTTCCATGAGTTTAGAGATGAAAATGTCTTATTGTAAAGGAAAGCCAGGATGACAAAAAATCTTGCCATTCTGGCCTTCCTTTCGCTGCGGGATTTTCGTGCATCGACCCCGCCGCTTTCAAGATCAATCGCTTTCGCGGCAGGGCTTTTGAGGCTCCACCGCTGTTATAAAAATCAGTCGTTCTCTTTCTTCTCGCAGGGCTGATTGGCGATACCACAGCTGGTTTTGCAGGCGCTCTGACAGCTGGTCTGGCATTCCCCGCATCCACCGTCTTGCAAGCTTTGTGCCATATCCCTGGTTTCTAATGTGAGAATGTGTTTCATCGTGTCTATCTCCTTTCTGAAAATACAGTGCGTTTGTTTCTTCTCTGCCTCGCGAAATCTTGTTCTGGTATCGTTTCGATTGTCTCTTCACGCCCGTATTGTATACGCCGCCGGAGCGATTGTCAAGAAGACGGCGAGTCCGTGGGCTTTCATCCATGGTGGTGCCCCACATGTGGGGCATGGAAGTTTACGTCGGGAATTTTGGCAGCGGGTTATGGCGTTTTGTGGTTCCTTTTTCAAAAGACTGACATTTTTGAAATTTGTCTCGTAT
>CAZROZ010000150.1:0-5013 GCA_964601745.1 uncultured Lachnospiraceae bacterium
GCCCGCCTGCACGCATCCCTCCGCGACACCCTCCACGATCTGAGCGATTTTCTCAGGCACATTCTTCCCGCACGCGATATAATCCAGGAAGAAGAGAGGTTCTCCACCGGCGCACAAAATATCGTTGACACACATCGCCACACAGTCAATTCCCACGGTATTGTGCTGATTCAGCAAAAAAGCCAGCTTTAGCTTAGTCCCCACTCCGTCTGTCCCGGATAAGAGAATCGGCTCCTGCATATTGGAAAAGGCTTTCATCGAAAACGCACCGCTGAACCCGCCGATGTCGCCCACCACTTCCGGCCGCACGGTCCTCGCAACGTGTCTTTTCATCAATTCTACGGCGCGATATCCGGCTTCCACATCCACGCCTGCCGCTTTATAATTCATCGAAATCTCCTCACATCTGTTTCATATAATCTTCCGCACCCAACTCTCGTAATTTTTCAGCCTTGGCCTGCACAGCTTCTTTTTGAGACTGGCGGTACTCCTCCAATTTCTGTACCAAAGACTCATCGCCGATGGCCAGCATCCGCAGCGCCAATAAAGCCGCATTGGCCGCTCCATCCACCGCCACTGTCGCCACCGGCACTCCTGAGGGCATCTGCACGATAGAATACAGCGAGTCAAGTCCGCCCGCCGCCTTTGTACTGATGGGCACACCGATCACAGGCAGTGGAAAAAGTGCCGCGCACATTCCAGGCAGATGGGCAGCGCCGCCGGCTCCTGCAATCAGCACCTTGATTCCCCTCTCCTTTGCCCCTTTGGCATAGGCAAAGAATTCCTCCGGCATCCGGTGCGCAGACAAAATCGTCATTTCATATTCAATTCCAAACTGCCGCAAAAGAACCGCAGCCTTATTCATCACGGCCAGGTCCGAATCACTTCCCATTAAAATTCCAACGACCGGCATTTTTTCCTCCTTTCCGATTTTCCCTCTCGACTTAATCTTTTTTACCAATTGCGCTATTTTTTGGACTCGTCAAGACTTCACGCATTTTTTCTTTTGGATTTGTCAAGACTTCACGCATCTTATCCTAAAGAATTTGTCAGAACCTCAGCAGTCCCTTTTCTCTATCGCTCTCAAGCAGTCCCCGCAAATACACCCATAGTGCCTTCGCGCCTTCTCCCGTCCTGCTGTTGCGCTCCATCACCTGTTCAAAAGTGACGCCATGTTCTACCCACGACTTGCCACCGGAGACGTGATTGAGATAGGCGGGAGAAAATTTGTCCAGGGCATTGGCAAATTTGGACTCCATCGTCTCCTCTGCCTCAAATTCTTCCCAAAGTCCTTGCAGCAGCGCAGCCTGATCGGGAGGAAGCAGAGAAAAGATCCGGTCCGCCGCTCTGCTTTCCCGTTCCCTCTTATCCTGCATTCCCTCTTTATCATAAGCATATGTATCCCCGGCATCGATCTCCACCGCATCGTGAATCAGCACCAGGCAGATCACGTGGAGCAAATCAACCTCCTCGTTGGCATATTCCCGCAGTATCAGCGCCATCAAAGCCAAATACCAGGCGTGCTCGGCGTCATTTTCTTTGCGGGATCCATCCGCCAAATAATTCTGCCGGAAAATTTCCTTGCTTTTATCCATTTCTCGCAAGAAATCCATCTGCTGCTCCAATCGTTTTTGATCCGACTTCTTTTCCATAGATGCCTCCTTCTCTGCCCTGCCGCGCTTGAAAAAATTCCTTGTTCCGCTGATTCCTCTCTGCCCTGCCGCGATTGAAAGTCTTCCTTATTCCGCTGACTCCTCCTACCCTGCCGCACTTCAAAAACATTCCTTGTCCCACTGATTCCTCCTTCCCTGCCGCGCTGAGCAAGATTGGATTTTATGTCTTGCCCAGCAGGATAGGCGTATGCTATAATCCCGCCTGACCGGATCGGATGGTCGCGCCCGTACAGACGAAAGGGTACTGGTGAGGAAAGTCCGGGCTTCACAGGGCAGGATGCCGGATAACGTCCGGTGGGGGTGACCCTAAGGAAAGTGCAACAGAAAGATACCGCCGGCTTTTGCCGGTAAGGGTGGAATGGCGAGGTAAGAGCTCACCGCGGCTCTGGTAACAGGACCGGCTCTGTAAACCCCATCTGAAGCAAGACCGCATAGGGATAGAAGTCGGGTACCCGGCTTCGACGGCGGCCCGCCGGATCCCGGGTAGGTCGCTGGAGCTTCCTGGCAACAGGGAGCCAAGATAGATGATCATGCAAGACAGAACCCGGCTTATAGATCCGCATCAAAGAAAAATTTCGGGGCAGAGGAAGCACCGCTTCTATCGTAGTTAACGGCAAGAACAATTTCATGTTCAAGAATCCACCTGTTTTTATAAAATACAGGACATATTTGAAATGATGTCGTTCACTATATTAATATTGCCCCGAAATTTTTACGCTAACCCAGGTGCAGTGACATGATCCCCTTAATCAGCCTTCCCGTCTCATCCTCTTCTTTATTCAATTTACAAATAAACTTCCCCCGATAAATTCCCGCAGCAGACTATTTCTAGGCACAATCTCACTGCTCATGCCCAGGAAATACTCCAGAAATTTCAACAGGCGTTTGGCCTCAGGCGCCTCAGGACAATCCGTAGGAATGCCAAAAAGCAGGGGCTCGGCATATGTTTTTAAGACTGCCAATTCATAGATTAAAGCAGAGTCAAATAAGACATCCGCCTGCTCCTGAAACGGGAAAATATGAGAATCTTCTCCCCTGCGGACAGAGGGCCACCTGGCAATGGTCTCCCGGGCGGTATTGCCCCTGGTCCTGGCATCCCGAATGATGCGCCGCAGGAGTCTGGAATCTGTGGTGGGGATTCGATTATGTTCATCAATATTGAGCTGGGTCAAAGCACTGATATAAATGCGAAATTTATCCGCCTCGTCGATCTCATATGACATGGCATTGTTCAGCCCGTGAATTCCCTCGATCACCAGCACATCATTTTTGGTAATCTGCAATTCATCTCCGTTGTACTCCGGCTTCCCCTTCAAAAAATCAAAGGTGGGGAGTGACACCCTTTCTCCGCGTAGCAGCGCCTTCATCTGTGAATTAAAGAGCTCTACGTCCAGCGCTTCTATGCACTCATAATCATATTCCCCGTTCTCGTCCCTGGGCGTGTGCGCTCGATCCACAAAATAATTGTCCAGGGCGATGGGATGCGCACGCAGACCGCAATTTGCCAACTGGATAGAGAGACGATGGGAGAAGGATGTCTTTCCCGACGAAGAAGGCCCGGCGACCATCACGATCCGGCGCTGTTCTTTGGCGATCTGCGCGGCGATCTGTCCGATCAAATGTTCCTGATGGGCCTCCTGAGACAAGATGATCTGATTGGTTTTGCCAGCAGCGATGGCGTCATTTAAAGCGCCCACCGTCGGCAACCCCATCTCCATCCCCCATTGATTGGTCTGCCGCTGGGTCATAAAAAGTTTCTTGGACACGAGGCAGTGTCCCGGAGAACCAGGCGCACTGGCATTTGGCAGCACCAGCATCACGCCTTCCTCATAGGGGATGACAGAGAAAACCGTCAGCACTCCGGTTGAGGGCGGCATATAGCCATAATAGTAGTCCTCATAATCCCCCAGCCGGTAAATATTGGTGGCACTTCCCCGGCGATAATGAAAAAGCCGGTCCTTATCCTTCATGCCGGCATGTTGAAATTTCTCCCGCACTTCCCGGGTGGGAAGCTGCGCTTTGACAAAGGGAAGATCCTGCTCTACCGCTTCCCGCATTCGCTCTTCTACCCTTTGCAGCCGCTCTATCGTCACCGGTTCCTCACAGACAAGGTCGAAATAGAATCCGTCCCCCATGGCATGTTCCAGGACCGCATTCTTCAGCGCTGAGCCAAATTCCTCCCGGAGCGCGTACAAAAACAGCATCTGCGCTCCCCTCACATACGTGCGGTGTCCATCCGGATCCGCGGCAGTCAGGAATTCCACCTCTCCTTTGTCCGGACAATGTTTGTGCAATTCATAGAGTCGATACTCACAGGACGCCAGTAGAATCGGCCACGGATATTTTTCCTGGCACTCCTTTGCCAGCTGCAAAAAAGTGGTTTCCTCCGTCACCGGAAGTTTTTCTCCTGTTCTCTTCCATATTAAATATCCCATGAATATCCTCCGAATTTGCTCTATCAGTCAAGGTGCAAAAATGCCTGTGCTCTATAATTCACATCGTTTTGATTTTCAATGAATTCTACACTAAAAAACCACTTTATGGTTCAAAGTGAGATGCTTAATGTCGTTAACTATAAATGAAATATCACACTCTAAATTGTGAGAAATGAAATGTCACGTTCTAGATTGTGAGAAATGGGCTTTCCTCCTGCGCAATCAACACCTGTAATCCCAGATTTCTCAAAAAATCCGCCACCAGATCCGTCATAAAATGCTCTGTGCCAAAATGTCCAGCGTCCAGCAGCGCCAACCCGTCATCCAGTGCGTCCAGTGCGCTGTGATGATCAAAATCCCCGGAGATCAGCACCTCAGCCCCCATCTGCAGTGCCAAAGGAATCATACTTTTCCCCGCCCCGGTGCTAATGGCAACGCGGGTCACACGTTTCTCCGGATCGCCCGTCAGACGCACAGCGGGAAGAGAAAACGCTTCCTTCACCCTCTGCGCCAAATCCCGCAGCGAAACGGGATCCATCTGTCCGCAGCGGCCGATTCCCTGGGGTGGTCCCGGATACGACTCATCCGTGGAAAGTTCCATAATCCTGCCATTTTGAAGGCCGATGCGCCTCGCCGCTTCCTCCGCCATACAGAACGCGTCGCAATTTGTGTGCATAGCATAGTAATCCATATTTGCCCGAGCAAGCGCCAGAATCCTCCTTCCGATGCGATCCTGGGCCACCACCCGTTTGACAGGGGAGAACAGCAGCGGATGATGGGTGATCAAAAGATCCGCTCCCGCCTTGATGGCCTGTTCAATCACACCATCCGTGGGATCCAGTGCCAGCATCACCCGGGTGACTTCCTTCTCCTCCTCGCCCACCAGCAATCCCACGTTATCCCAA
>CAZROZ010000151.1:0-5003 GCA_964601745.1 uncultured Lachnospiraceae bacterium
TCCCCGTCCGCTTTTTCCCTCGTTTTTACGAGTCTGTACGAGTCTGCCTTCCAGATGTGTCAAGCGATGAATACCCAGAACAGTCCAGCCCAACCGCCTTGTATGAATTGACAAGCTCTACTCCCTGCGATATCATGACCACGTAAGTTGAGCAAGCCCTATGCCCCACATATGGGACACCACCATAAATAAAAGCCCACGGATTGCTCCGCTGCGAATCCAAATACGAAAGTTGAACTCTTTTGTTCTCAGCAGCACCAAATGACAGGGAAATCCTAGGATTCTGTCGCTTTTTCAAAAAAACAGGGAGGAAAACCGATGATCATCGTAATGAAACCCCAGGCACCCGAATCCTCGATTCAGGAAGTCGTCAATCTCGTCCAGTCCAAGGGACTCGTCACCCACCTCTCCAGGGGAAGTCTCGTCACCATAATCGGTGTGGTGGGAGATAAATCACGCCTTGTAAATGAAAATGTCGAACTTTATCCGGATGTAGACAAGATCATCCCGGTGACAGAGAGCTATAAATTGTCCAATAAAAAATTTCACCCGGCTCCCACAGTCGTAAAAGTCGGGAATACCCTGGTGGGCGGCTCGACTTTCGCCATCATGGCAGGTCCCTGCGCAGTGGAAAGCGAGGAACAGATCTTTGCCACCGCCCGCGCCGTCAAAGAGTCAGGTGCCAAAATCCTGCGGGGCGGCGCTTATAAGCCGCGGACTTCCCCCTATTCCTTTCAGGGTCTGGAAAAAGAGGGGCTGCGCCTGATGCGGGAGGCGGCGAATGAAAACGGCCTGGCTGTGGTCAGTGAGATCACCAGCCAGGAAGCCTTGGAGGCCGCCATCCCCTATGTGGATCTGCTCCAGATCGGTGCCAGAAATATGCAGAATTTCACTCTCCTGCGGGAGGTGGGCAGAGCGCCTCATCCGGTCCTGCTGAAGCGGGGACTGGCAGCCACCATCGAAGAATGGCTGAACGCGGCGGAATACATCATGGCGGAGGGCAACGAAGCTGTCATCCTGTGCGAACGCGGTATCCGGACCTTTGAGACTGCTACCCGCAACACGTTAGATATCAGCGCCGTTCCGGTGATCAAGGCGAAGAGTCATCTGCCCATCATTGTGGATCCCAGCCATGCCACCGGAGTCCGGGATTACGTGGAGCCTCTGGCCAAGGCGGCAGTGGCGGCGGGTGCCGATGGGCTGATGATTGAGACACATCCCAATCCGGCAAAAGCGCTGTCCGACGGACCCCAGTCTCTGACCTTTGCCCAATTTTCCGCCCTGTGCGACACCCTGGCGCCTCTCCTCTCCCTGGAGGGAAAACATCTGTGACTGCAAAAAGATAAAAAAAGTATGTGATAGCTCAGTTTTAATTCCGCTTTTATAAAATTTCGTGAACAATAGGATTCCTTGCATTCGGGAAGGCAGGTGATTACCGTGGATTTTGATCAACTCACCATAGGATATGTGGGATTGGGGCTCATCGGCGGCTCCATCGCGAAAGCGCTGCGAGCGGCGCATCCGCACGTCACCCAGTTGGCTTACTGCCGGCATCCTGAGCCCACGCCCGGCCTTTCCCTGGCACTGCAGGAGCAGGTCATCGACCGGATTGAACAGGAATTGACCGGAGCGCTTGCCGTCTGCGACGTGATTTTTCTATGTGCGCCAGTTCTGGAGAATGATCGCCTTCTGCGCACGCTGGCACCCCACCTTGGTCCGAATACACTGGTGACGGACGTGGGCAGTGTGAAATCTTCCATTCAAAAAACGGCAAGGGACTGCGGCCTTCTCACCCGTTTCCTGGGCGGACATCCCATGGCCGGATCTGAGAAAACCGGTTATGAGAACAGCACAGGAGGCTTGCTGGAAAACGCCTATTATATTTTAACACCGGAACCAGAGACCCCTGCGCCGGCCATCGAATTGATGACCCAGGTCATCCGAGACCTCTCAGCGATTCCCGTGATTCTCTCCGCCAAGGAACATGATAAAATCACGGCTGCCATCAGCCACCTGCCCCATGTCATCGCCTCTTCTCTGGTGAATCTGGTGCAGGATCAGGAGGACGAACGAGAGCTGTACAAGCATCTGGCAGCAGGGGGATTTAAAGATATCACCCGCATTGCCTCCTCCTCGCCGGAAATGTGGCAGGACATCGCGATGGCCAACCGGGAAAGCCTGCTGGAACTGATCGCGCTTTATCAGAAGCAGCTGTCTTCCTTCTCTCAGGTGCTGAAAGAGGGGAAAAAAGAAGCGCTTTTTGACACTTTTTCCCGTTCCCGGGAATACAGGGACTCCATCCCCAATCGCTCTTCCAGCCTGGTGAGTCAAGTATTTGATCTGTATGTTGACATTCCCGATGAAACTGGTGCCATTGCGATTCTCGCCTCCATGCTGGCTGCTAACGGCATCAATATCAAGAATATCGGCATCATTCACAACCGGGAATTTGCCGGCGGCGTCCTGCACGTGGAGCTCTATGAGGCGTCCGCCAGAGAACGGGCACGAGATGTCCTGAGTGCCCATCACTATACGATTTACGAGCGGTAATCATGCGTTATGACAGGCGGTCCGCATCCTGCCTGGAAGGAGACGTTCATGCAATTAAAAAAATCCCTGGGTCTAAAGGGGGAATTGACCATCCCCGGTGACAAATCGATCTCACATCGGGCTATTATGCTGGGGTCCATTGCAAAGGGAACCACCACCGTCACGCATTTCTTACAGGGAGCGGACTGCCTTTCCACCATCTCCTGTTTCCGGAAAATGGGAATTTCCATTCGGGAGGAGGACAATCAAATCATCATACAGGGCAAGGGACTGCACGGGCTCATGGCACCGGATGGGATCCTGGACGTGGGCAATAGCGGTACCACTGCCAGACTTCTCTCCGGCATTTTGGCGGCACAGCCTTTTTCCAGCACGCTGGACGGCGATGCCTCCCTGCGGCGAAGACCCATGGGGCGAGTCATGTCACCGCTCTCCTTGATGGGTGCCGGATTCACTTCCCTCAAGGAACAAGAACGCCTTCCCTTTCAAATTCAGGGCGGCTCCCTCCATGGGATTACCTACGAAACCCCGGTTGCCTCGGCACAGGTAAAATCCGCCATCCTCCTGGCGGGGCTCTATGCAGATTCTGATACGACAGTAGTAGAACCCTCTATCTCCAGGGATCACACAGAATTGATGCTTCGCTATTTCGGTCAGCCGATCCAGCGAAATGGATCTGCTGTCACCCTCTCCCCCGTCGGCTCCCTCCTCGCCGGTCCGGTGCGGGTCCCCGGCGATATCTCCTCTGCCGCTTACTTTATCGCGGCTGGTCTGTTGGTGCCGAACAGCGAAATTTGTCTGCGTGGTGTAGGCGTCAATCCCACCAGAAGTGGCATGCTGCGGGTCTGCCGGGAAATGGGCGGCAAGATTCGCCTTGAAAATCAGCGAGAAGAAGGAGGAGAGCCGGTCGCGGACCTGATTCTATCTTCCAGCTCTCTGCATGGCGTCACCATCGAAGGGGACCTGATCCCCACTCTCATTGACGAACTGCCGGTGCTGGCCGTGCTGGCCTGTTTCGCGGACGGCGTCACTGTGATTCGGGATGCCAGGGAACTGAGGGTCAAGGAATCAGACCGGATTGCCGTGATGACAGAAAATCTCACTGCCATGGGAGCAGACGTGACGGCGACAGAAGACGGCATGATCATTCGAGGCGGTAAACCTCTGCATGGAGCGGTCATCCAATGTCACGCGGATCATCGAATCGCCATGTCCTTCGCGATTGCGGCACTGGGCGCGGAGGAGATCACCGATATCCCGGAGGCAGACTGTGTTTCTATTTCTTATCCCTCTTTCTTCGCAGACCTCAATCAATTATGCGGGGCTTCTGCGTGAAGCAAAAGGTTCAGAATGGGGATTTGTCAAGCTCCATCCACTTCCCCATTTTGAGCGCAAAAAAAAACAGGAAACCTTTTTGAGATTTCCTGCTGGGTGTGCGGCAGATGCCCTAACCTTACTTGGTGTGAGAGATCGATAGGCCAAACTTCATGATCCCAGACGGATCTTATAACAGAGGGTATTTCCGATACAGATGAATCCGCATTCCATCGCGATTTTCTCACATTCTTTCTCACAAAAGAACGTCATAAACCTGCCCTTTTTGTGCTTTGCGTCGAATAACGCCGCAGTTAGCAGTTCCTTGAATAGTTCCGCGTGATTCGCTTCTTTCTTCATGTCAATCCCGTAAATTTCGAACCACCCGTCACCAATGCGTGAGTAATAGACTGCTCCCTGCGGTTTCCCGTCTTTTTCCTTGACTAAGATAATCCAGTTGTCCAGGTCTGCCAATATTCTTTCGGAATTCCAGTACCCTTCTGTTTGACAGTGCAAAGATTCAAACTTTTCAAAGTTTTGTTTTTCAATCCGTATCAAGTCGCTATTTCCCTGTATCTCATCAAATTTATCGAAGAAAGCTGTGTTGTTGTAGTCATCTTCAATACATTCGAATCCATGTTCAGCAAGGTAATTCACCGCCAGGCTATTTTCGGCGGGAAACGTGAAAAGCGCACCGTACCCTTGAAAGCGTTCCCCAACATATGCCAGGAATTCCGAAATCGCCTGTTCCATCGCATTATCGATGTTAAAGCAGATCGTTTGGAGATAATGATCCTCTGGAATCAAAAAATAGTGAATCATTCCCCGCACCGCGCCCTCCTGCTCAAATAAAAGGATCTGTTCTGTGTCCCGTTCAAACGCCTGATGAGAACGCTCTGCAAAGTCCGCCTTTGTCTTGATTCCGTCGCAGTACGTCGGATAGCCAGACTTCGTCAAGTCCAGCGCTAATCCGTACATCAAATCAATATAATTTTCAAATTCCTTTTCTGAACATGACCGCAGCATCCTCTTTCTTCCAAAGCCCGATCCGGTAGCAAAGCTGTCCAGTTTTCCCGTCAGATATCAAAATTCTATTCTTATTTTTCCTGCCTGCCACAGTGGCGCAGGATTTCCTCCGC
>CAZROZ010000152.1:0-5001 GCA_964601745.1 uncultured Lachnospiraceae bacterium
ATAAAAATTCTTATTGAAAGCAAAAGGTCTTGAACCTGCCATCCCAAAAATTCTTATTGAAAATAAAAAAGCCTTGAACCTGCCATCCCAAAAGTTCTCATCGGGAATCAAACCGGTCCTGAAAAACGTGCGTTTCCTAATGGGCAGTCTTCAATAAGGCGATTTTCCCCTGAGCTTTATCGTCCAGTGCCGCCAGCAAAAACCGCTCAGCCAGACTTCCCGGCTTGATACAACGCTTTGCCTCTGCAAAAGAAAACCAGGAGAGTCGATCAATCTCCTCATTGATTCCGCTCAGATCCTCCGAATCCACCGCGGCGATGAAACTGCACATCAACGTATTGCTGCGGGGAAAATACTCACTGCGCAGGTATTGAAACGCGGTCACCTGAAGCCCCAGCTCCTCTTTCACTTCCCGGCAGAGCCCCGCTTCCAGAGATTCACCCAGATTTACATATCCCGCCACCAGGATATTGTCCGGTCTGCCATACTGCTGAATCAAAATCATCTTATCCCGCGCTGGATTGCAGACAATGGCGCTGACAGCCACGCTGTATTTTGGAAAACGAAATTCCTCACAAGAGGGGCAGTAAGGCACCAAACCATCAATGCCGTTTTCCCGGAGACTCAACTCATGACCGCAGACCGTGCAGTAGCTCATACCTTCTCCTCCCATGCTTCCGGCGGTACATCCACTTTCTCACATAATTCCTGAATAGGGCACTCCCGGCAATGAGGTTTGGTCCGCGCCGTACAAACAGCTCTCCCGTGCAGGACAAGCCGGTGGCAAAAGTCATTGCCCTCTTCCGGGGGAATCAGATTCCACAGGGCCATCTCCACCTTTTTCGGATCCTTCTCATAGTCCACCAGTCCCATCCGGTTCACCAGCCGGATACAATGGGTATCTGTGACGATTGCCGGTTTGCCGAAGACATCCCCCATGATCAGATTGGCACTCTTTCTCCCCACCCCGGGCAGAGAAAGCAGGGTATCAAAATCATCCGGCACCTGTCCGCCAAATTCGTCCCGCAGTCTGCGCATACAGGCACTGATATCTCTGGCTTTACTGCGGCCGAGCCCGCAGGGACGGACAATAGCCTCAATCTCCTCCGGTTCCGCCGCAGCGAGGGCATCTACACTCGGGTATTTCTCATACAGATCTTTCACGACTTCATTGACCCTGGCATCGGTGCACTGGGCTGCCAGCCTCACGCTGACCAGCAGTTTCCAGGCCTCCTCGTATTCCAGGCTGCAGGCCGCATCCGGATATGCTTTTTTCAGCCCCTCTACAATGGCAAGCGCTCGCTCTTGATTCGTCATGCCGGATTTTTCCTCTCTTCTTAAGATTTTGTGAAAGTTTGCTCTGGATCTTACAATATTTATACTCCAGATCTTGCAATATTTGCATGCAAGGTCTCAGAAAAATTACGCTCCGAATCCAGCAACATTTGACATTCCAAATCCTGGAATATTGCATTCAAAACCCCGTGAAAAATTGCCTGAACCCGCAGGAAAATACGCTGAAATGTTCAGGCAATACAACTTCTTTTTGTCCTTGACGTGATCTTTTACCCTTAACGCGATCTTTTATCCCTAACGCGGTCTTTTGTCCTTAACGCGATTCCCCATCAAAGCACGACGCCATCTTTAAAAATAGAAATCTCCCGGTAACCGTGTTCCTCCGAGCGGGTCTTCTTGCCACTGGCAACCTCCAGCACCAGGTCAAACAATCTCCCTGCCGCCTCATCCAGGGATTCCCCCTCTGCCACAGGTCCCGCGTTGAAATCAATCCAATTGGCTTTCCGACTAGCCAGCTGAGAATTGGAGGCAATCTTCAGTGTGGGGGCGGGGGCGCCAAAGGGAGTTCCCCGTCCGGTGGTAAAGAGAATCAAATGTGCACCGGCTGCCGTCAAGGCTGTACTGGAGACCAGGTCGTTCCCGGGTCCGTAGAGCATGGTGAGGCCTTTCTTCCTCACCCTCTCGCCGTATCCAATCACATCCGCAATCGGCGCGGTACCGCCCTTCTGCACGCAGCCGCAGCTCTTATCCTCCAACGTCGTGATTCCGCCCTGCTTATTTCCCGGGCTTGGATTTTCATAGACCACCTCTCCATGGCGGAGGAAATAGTCTTTAAAGCCATTGATCATGTTAACTGCTTTTTCAAATACTTCCCGGCTCTCACAGCGGTTCATCAGCATACCCTCCGCGCCGAACATCTCCGGGACTTCTGTCAGCACTGTACTGCCGCCTCGTTCTCCCAACAGATCGCTGAAACGCCCCACCGTGGGATTGGCCGTGATCCCGGAGAGGCCGTCGGAGCCACCGCACTTTAGGCCCACCACCAGTTCACTGACCGGAATCGGCTCTCTTTGGAACTGTCCGGCATAGGCAGCCAGTTCCTGGAGTAAACGTCTTCCAGCGGCAATTTCGTCCTCCTGCTCTTGACAGACCAGGAATTTCACCCGATCCGGCGAGATCTCTCCCAATTCCGCCTTGAATTGTTCCTGGGTCAGATTCTCGCACCCAAGACTCAATACCAGCACCGCAGCCGCGTTGGGATGCTTCACCAGAGAAGCCAGCAGTCTCCTGGTCTGGGCGTGATCCGCACCTGTCTGGCTGCAGCCGAAGGGGTGTGGAAACGTATAGAGGCCGTCAATGGTTCCTGTCACCAGATCCTGGCACTCCTCCACTAATTCCTTCGCCACGTCATTAACGCAGCCGACCGTGGGAATGATCCAGATTTCATTGCGGATTCCCACGCTGCCGTCCGGCCTGCGAAATCCCTGAAACGTCTCCGGTTCCACTTTTTTGGGGGTGGAAAGTGCCGGTTCATATGTATAGATTTCTTCCCCGGACAGATTGGTGGCCATATTGTGGGTGTGCACCCAGCTGCCCGGCAGAATATCCTCCTTCGCATGACCGATGGGATAGCCGTATTTGATCACATTTTCCCCTTCGGGAATCTCCCTGATCGCAATCTTATGTCCCTGGGGAATCTCCTCTCTGGCCGTAATCGTCTCCCCGCCCGCGCGGACAGATTCTCCCTTCTTTACCGGATGAATTGCGACAACCACGTTATCTTTGGGCGTGATTTGAATTGTTGTAGACATAACTGCCTCCTGTTCCAAAATGACATCAGAAAAAGTCCTCAGGAAATGGCATCAGGAAAAAGTCTCCAGAAATGGCATCAGGAAAAGGCCCTAGAAATGGCATTGGGAAAAGGCCCTCTCCCTGTACGTCTGCCGTGCCATCCTTGACCCTGCTTCCTTACAGACAGGACACATACGTTGCCCGCATCCTAAGGCAGAACGCACATGCCATCCATGACCCCGCGTCCTCACAGACAGGACACATACGTCGCCCGCGTCCTAAGGCAGAGCGCACATGCCATCCATGGCCCTGCGCTATTACAGGCAGGACGCATACGCCGCCTCTGCCCCTTTTTCCCGGATCAATTTCAGATCTTTCACGATCAAATCCTCAAGGCCATCCACCGAAGTCAGATCCATATCCCACATCTGCTGATTGGTGAGCACCGCCTCCACCAGATCCTCCGGGCTGTCGTCTCGGTGGGCATAGTAGAAGTCCAGCACCCAGGCATCATCCTGAATCTTATATTCATTTCCCTTTGGCCGTCTGGCGATCAGACCGTCGCTCTCCCGGCGCACCAGATCATTGCTGTAAAATGCAATATAGGCGGCAAGACTCATCGCCAGGCAAGCAGGAATCTCCTTTTTCTCCTTCACATATTCCAGGAGGGAGGGCAGATTCCGCGCTTTCCACTTTGAAGTGGAATTCAGGGAAATGCTCATCAATTCATGATTCACAAAAGGATTGTTGAACCGATCGGACACCGCGGCGGCGAAATCCAGTAAATCTTGTTTATCAAGAGGCAAGGTGGGAATAATCTCCTCATAGAGCATCTTGTTCATGAAACCGTGGATGGTTTCATTGTGCATGCAGTCCCGCACGATATCCTGTCCGGAGAGATACGCGCCCAGCACAAAGCCTGTATGCGCCCCGTTTAAAATGCGAACCTTCCTCTTTTTATAAGGTGTCACGTCGTCCACCACATGAACATTGAGGCCTGCCCTTTTAAAAGGAAGTTTATCCTCCAGTTCCTTCGGCCCTTCGATGATCCAGACGCCGAAGATCTCGCCCACATCCATCAAATTGTCGTGATAGCCATTTTCCGCTTCCATTTTCTTTACTTCTTCCGGATCTTTCACCCTGCCAGGCACGATGCGGTCCACCAGCGTCGAGCAGAACAGGTTCTCTTCATTGATCCACTTGCGGAAATCCTCTCCCAGTCCCCAATCGTCGATATACTGATTCACACATTTTTGCAGTTCTTTTCCGTTATTGTCGATCAGCTCGCAGCTCAGGATGACCACGCCCTTCTTTCCCGCCTGAAAGCGCTCATACAGCACGCGGGTCAATTTTGCCGGAAAGCTCTTGGGCGGAACCTGGTCAAATCTTCTCTCCTCGTCATGCACGATACCCGCCTCTGTGGTGTTTGACACAATGTATTCCAAGTCGTCACTCTTTGCCAGGGACAGCACCGCGTCAAAATCCTCATACGGATTGATGCCGCGGCTCACCACGGAAATCACCCGCTTGACATCGACCTTCTCTCCCTTTTCACTGCCCCGCAGATACAGGGTGTAAAGCCCCTCCTGCTCATTGATCAGAGAGGTCAGTCCCTGGGGAATCGGCTGCACCAGCACGACCTTGCCGTCCCAGTCCGCTCTCTCATTGGAACAGTCAAAGAAATAATCTACAAATGCCCGCAGGAAATTTCCCTCGCCAAACTGCATGACTTTTTCCGGCGCTTTCTCTTTGACATAGCCCTGGTATCCGGACTCCCTCAGCACTTCATAATTTAATTCCTTCATCATTTCTCCCTCCAGCAAAAACATGCGATAATACAGTACACTTCCATGCCCCACATGTGGGGCACCACCATAAATGAAAGCCCACGGATTGCTCCGCTGCGGTGCAGCT
>CAZROZ010000153.1:0-1029 GCA_964601745.1 uncultured Lachnospiraceae bacterium
TGAGCAGGCGAGGGAGACGGCATACGAACTTCAAAAGATGGGACTGACGGTAGAGAATATCTCCAGGGCGGTCAAAGTGAGTGTGAACGAGATACAGGAATGGCTCTCAGAACCGCAGGTGGCACCCGCAAAATAATCAAAACAGATTAAGGGACCGGAGAGATTTTAGGGTCTCTCCGGTTTCACTTTCCTGAAAACAGAAATACTGTGCCGCAGTTGTTGCATTTATTAAATAAAAGAATTCGTGTTTCACTTTCTCAACTTTGATACGTACATTGTGCCGGAGAAATTGATCCTTGACACCCTCTGGAAACTGTGATACCTTATCCGAGGTTTGAAGAAGTAGAGGATCCACTCTCACCTTGGCACAGCGGTGTGACCCGGGTTAATAAAGAGAAAGCCATCTTCCATAAGATATATTGTGGGGAGAGGCCGGCTTTTCGTGCGCAGATGCCCTGACAATCGGGAATGCGGTGTGGATACCTTTTTCGGGGTATCTTTTTTTATGCACCGACCCGCGCAAGGAAATTAGATACACAACATGCATGTTGGATAGCATGCATGTCGGACAGCATACTTGCTGGACAGTGCGCAGGTCGTGCGAAGAGTCGTGGGGAATCTCCTCTGCTCTATTTTGAGAGAGGACCTGGAGAAATGTGTAAGGTGAGCGCATCGCCTGCATGCTTTGAATTTGGGGGTGTAAAACAATTAGCGATTTCATGGTAAATGAGCAGATCAGAGACAGGGAAGTTCGTCTGATCGGCCCGCACGGCGAGCAATTAGGGATTATGTCCGCGAGAGACGCACAGAAGATCGCCATTGAGGCGAATCTGGATCTGGTGAAGGTTGCGCCGCAGGCAAAGCCGCCGGTTTGCAAGATTATTGATTACGGGAAATATCGTTACGAGATGTCTCGGAAAGAGAAGGAAGCAAAGAAAAAACAGAAGATGACGGAGGTCAAGGAGATCCGGTTGACTCCGAATATCGATCAGAATGACCTTATGACCAAGGTGAATCAGGCGAGGAAAT
>CAZROZ010000153.1:1039-1927 GCA_964601745.1 uncultured Lachnospiraceae bacterium
AGGGGGATAAGGTCAAGGTCACGCTGCGGTTTCGCGGCAGAGAGATGGCCCACGCGTCCACCAGCAAGCGGATTCTGGATCAGTTTTTTGAATTGCTCTCCGATGTCGCCGTGATTGAGAAACAGCCCAAATTAGAGGGAAGAAGTATGATAATGTTTTTAGCACAAAAACGTTAACATAAGCATTATCAGCGTCTGCCAGATCCGGACTTTTCCGGTGACGGCGGATGACATCAATGAGGAGGAATTATTATGCCAAAAATGAAGACAAGCCGGGCCGCTGCAAAGCGTTTTCACAAGACAGGGACCGGAAAATTAAAGAGAATGAAAGCCTATAAGAGCCATATTTTGACCAAGAAATCGCAGAAGAGAAAGAGAAATCTGCGCAAGGCGACCATTACCGATGCCTCCAACGCAAAGGTGATGAAGAAGATTTTACCGTATGTGTAAGCTTGGATCAAGGAGGATAAGAACATGGCTAGAATTAAAGGCGGAATGAACGCGAGGAGAAAACACAATAAAGTATTGAAGATGGCGAAGGGCTATCGCGGTGCCAGGTCGAAGCAGTACCGGGTCGCAAAACAGACTGTGATGCGTGCGATGGCGACGTCTTTTGAGGGCAGAAAGCAGCGCAAACGGCAATTCAGGCAGCTCTGGATCGCCCGGATCAATGCGGCGGCTAGAATGAACGGGATCTCTTACAGTCAGATGATGCACGGTCTGAAGGTCGCCGGTGTGGAGGTCAATCGAAAGATGCTCTCAGAGATGGCAATCTCGGATGCGGCAGGCTTTACCGCGATGGCAGAGACGGCAAAGAAGGCGCTGGCATAAGGCGGAGATTGTTTTCTTGCCGGGAACTATAGTAAACGACATTAAGCATCTCACTTTG
>CAZROZ010000153.1:1937-4996 GCA_964601745.1 uncultured Lachnospiraceae bacterium
AAGTGCTTTTTCATGTTGAATTCATTGAAAGTCAGAGTGAACTTGATTATGTCGTCAACTATAGAAGCAATAATGTAAACCATCATGCCCCACAAGCGGGACACTACCATGAAGGAAAGCGGCTGGAATTGTCATTTGACGCCAGCATAACGAGGTGCAGACCGGACTGTTCCGGCTGCACTTTTTTCACAAAAGGAAAAGAGCAGGGAGACGGTCTGTTCCAAAAGGAAAAGAGCGGGGAGACGGTCTGTTCCAAAAGGAAAAGAGTGGGGAGACGTTCTGTTCGGAGAAAATGAGATGAAAGGAAGCGGAATCCGTGCCCTCCGTGAGAAGTGGGCATCCTGGCAGCCGGACCGCAAGCGGGTAGGGATGACTTGCGGCATGGTCGGAATCTGCCTGAATGTGCTTTTATTTGCGGGGAAATTCATCCTGGGACTCATCAGCCATTCGGTGGCGGTTTCAGCGGACGCGTTTAACAATTTGTCGGATGCGGGTTCGTCCCTTTTGTCTATCCTGGGCTTTCATTTGTCTGCGCAGAGACCGGATTCCACCCACCCCTACGGCCACGGCAGAATTGAGTATGTCGCCAGTCTTCTGGTGGCCATGGCGGTGGTGCTCATGGGCGGGGAATTGATTCTTACGTCGGTTCGAAGGATTTTTCATCCACAGACAGTGATTTATTCCTCTCTCATGGTTTCTTTGCTGGTGATTTCCATTGTGGTAAAAGGAATCATGTATACTTATAACCACATTATCGGCAGGAAGATGAACAGCACCGTGCTGCTCACCACGGCTGCGGACAGTCTGGGCGACGCGGCATCCACATCGGTGGTGCTGGTTTCTGTTCTGATTTCCCGGGTGACAGATTTTCAGGTGGACGGCTGGTGCGGGATTCTCGTGGGAGCGCTGATTTTGTACAGTGGCATCATGGAGGCGAAAAAAACCATTGATCTGCTTCTGGGCGAGGGACCGAATTCCGCGTTTCGGACACAGGTGCGGGACATTGTCTTGAATACTCCTTACGTGATGGGCATCCACGACTTGATTGTGCACGATTACGGGCCGGGACGGCGGATGATTTCTCTGCACGCGGAAGTCCCGGCTGACGGAAATTTTGTGGCGATGCACAATGCCATTGACGGTGCGGAGAGGGAGATCTATGAGAAGCTCTCCTGTAATGCGGTGATTCACATGGATCCGGTGACGGTGGGGGATCCTTTGACGGATGAGAAAAAGCAGGAGGTGCTGGCGTTAGCGCGGGAATTGAATCCCTCGGTGAAAATTCATGATTTTCGCATGGTGAAGGGGACGGATCGCAGCAAGTTGATTTTTGACGCGGTTTTCCCCTACGAGGCACCCCAGTCCGACGCGGAGCTGAAAAAGGAGCTGGAGAACAGGATTTCTCAGCGGATGAAGAATTGCTATGGTATCGTGAATATCGATCGGGTGGAGTGAGCCATCAAGAAAAAAGCCTTAACAAACAAAAGAAAGGAATTTTATCATTTATGAATATATTGATTTTAAATGGATGTCCAAGGGGAAAATACAGCGTTACCCTGCAGACTTCCCTCTATCTAGAAATCATGCGGCCGAGGCATACCTTTCGCGTGCTTCACGTGGGACAGCGGATCCGGGCGCTGGAGCGGGATTTTAGTGAGGTGAGAGAGGCAGTGGAGTGGGCGGATTTGATCATCTTTTCCTATCCGGTTTATACCTTTTTGGTGCCCAGCCAGCTGTACCGGTTCATTGAGCTGATGAAAGCGTCTGATGTGCCGGTCGCGGGGAAATATGTGACCCAGATCACCACGTCCAAGCATTTCTATGACGTGACGGCGCACCGCTTCATACAGGAGAACTGTCAGGATATGGGGATGAAATTCATTCGGGGATTGTCGGCGGACATGGAGGATCTGACCCAGAAAAAGGGGCAAAAAGAAGCACTCCAATTCTTTGACCATCTGATCTTTGAAGTGAAGAATGACATCTATGAACCCGCGCCCGCAAAGCAGCCCGCGCCGGCGCACAGGCCCGTGACGGTGCCGGAGACTTCCCAGGAGGAAAAGGTGGGAGATGTGGTCATTGTCACGGACTGTGGGGAGGAGGATGCTCAGCTGGCGGCGATGATTGCCCGTTTCCAGGCGAAGCTGCCCTTGGCCAGCCGAGTCGTAAATCTGCGGGATTATCCATTTCAGGGCGGATGTCTGGGATGTTTTCACTGCGCGACTTCCGGGAAGTGTGTCTACAAAGATGGATTTGATGATTTCCTCCGGAGCAATATTCAGACTGCGCAGGCGATCGTGTACGCGTTTTCCGTGCAGGATCACTCTATGGGATTTCTCCTGAAACAGTATGATGACCGGCAGTTTTGCAACGGACACCGCACGGTGACCATGGGAATGCCCACCGGGTATCTGGTCAGTGGAAATTACAGCTTGGAATCCAATCTGCAGATGGTTGTGGAAGGCCACTGTCAGGTGGGCGGCAATTATCTGGCAGGCGTTGCCACGGATGAGGAGAATCCGGATCTGGCCATTGATCATCTGGCGACAAATCTTTCCTATGCCATCAGCCGGAAATATCAGGAGCCTCAGAATTTCTACGGGGTGGGCGGCAGGAAGATTTTCCGGGATCTGATCTATCAGATGCAGGGCATGATGAAAGCGGACCACCAGTTCTACAAAGCTCATGGACAATATGATTTTCCGCAGAAGAAGCCCGGGACGATTCTGGGGATGTACCTGGTGGGAGCACTCATGTCGCAGCCTGATCTGATGAAGAAGGCGGGGAATATGGTGAATGAAGGAATGCTGATGCCGTACAAGAAGGTGCTGGAGCAGGCGGAAGCGGCGAAGGCGAAGAGAGCAAAGTAAAGGTCAACATGAAAGGACATACGAAGACCCCCGGAAAGTGTCACCTCCGGGGGCTTTTCTGCATGACGGTCCTGCCCGCACATGACGGTCCTG
Source organism: uncultured Lachnospiraceae bacterium (assembly GCA_964601745.1). Classification (GTDB taxonomy): domain Bacteria; phylum Bacillota; class Clostridia; order Lachnospirales; family Lachnospiraceae; genus CAZROZ01. The sequence continues at coordinate 4,901 of CAZROZ010000153.1, forward strand.
CCCGCTCAAAGAAATTAGCCACTTTGCGGCATATGGGACGCGCGGCGAGCAGAGGGAAAATCTTCCCTGCTTCGTTGCGACGTGCGGTGAGCAAAG
>CAZROZ010000154.1:0-4944 GCA_964601745.1 uncultured Lachnospiraceae bacterium
GGGAGCCGCACCGCTGTTCTCTATAATGCGCCAGTGCCTGTTCGTACAGTACTTTTTCGTGAGCCGCGTGCTGGTCAATGGTGTACAGGCAGTCCCCTTGCTCCACCAGCCAGTAAGTCCGGAATACCTGCCCGATGATCCGATAAGGGGCAGGAGCGGCCTCCCGGGAGAAGGAAAGTTCCATCTGCACCGGAGCCTGTTCCTGCTCTGCCTCTTTTCCTTGATTCAGATCGGCAAAGCCTTCTCTCCGATCTGGCGCAATCTCATCACGAATAGTTTGCGCAGCATTACCTCCAAAATTTTGGAGGGTTTCCTTTTCCCAAGAATTTTGAACAAATTTCTCTTTCGGATTTTGGATAGTTTTTTCTTTTCTCTGTGCAGAGCTTTCCGGGATCTGCGCCGTCCCTCCGTAAGTGCTGTCTTCTCTAATCTGCCCGATTCCCGCATGGGAGGTGCTTTTCTCTGCCCATTCCTCTTCCCCGCGGATTGGATTTTCCCGGGTTTGCCCCATTTCGCCTGAAGGGCTTCCCTTCTCTCTTGCCTTGGGAGAAAATTCATAAAATTCCTGTTTTTCTCTCCCGATTTCCTCCCCGGAAGCGTCCTCTCGCCTTCTCTCCTTTTCAAAAGGTTCCGGCGCGGGAGAAAGGGCGGGGGCTGCCTCTTTTTCCTCCCCGGGATGTTCTTCCATCAACAAGGTGCTTTTCGAGAGAGCCTCCAGTGTAGCCTTGGAAAACAGCCTGTAATATACATCCCCCGAGTCAAAACGCACTTCCAGCTTCGTGGGGTGCACGTTCACATCCACATTTTCCGGCGGCACCTGCAGATTCAGCACGGTAAAAGGATACCTGTGCTGCATCAAGAAGGAGCGGTACCCGTCTTCGATGGCTTTGCTGATCAGTGAATTGCGGATGTAGCGTCCGTTTAGAAAATAATGTTCTAGAGATCGGTTTCCCCTGGAGATCACTGGCTTCCCGATAAAACCGGTGAGGTTGCCCTCTTCCACTGCGTATTCGACAGGAAGCAGATTTCTGGCGATCTCTTTGCCGTACAGCTGATAGATGACACTCTGCAGCGATCCATTTCCCGCTGTGTGCAGTTTTGAGGACCCGTTTTGAATCAGCTGAAAGGAAATCTCCGGATGGGACAGCGCCAGCCGTTCCACCCATTCTCCCACATAGCCTGCCTCGGTGACCGGACTTTTGCAGAATTTTCTCCGGGCGGGGGTGTTGTAGAAAAGATTTCGCACTAAAATCGTGGTTCCATCCGGGGCACCGATCTCCTCCGGTTCACTCGGTTTTCCCCCCTGCACTTCATAATGCACCCCGAAAAGAGATTCCCTGGTCTTGGAGATCAGCTCCACCATGGCCACCGCGCTGATACTGGAGAGTGCCTCTCCTCGAAATCCCAGGCTTTGAATATGGCTCAAATCCCCGGCAGATTCAATTTTGCTGGTGGCATGGGGCAAGAAGGCGGCTGACACTTCTTCCGCGGGGATGCCGCAGCCGTTGTCTGTGACACGGATCATAGAAAGGCCGCCATCTTTGATCTCGATGGTGATCACGGTAGCGCCCGCATCGATGGCATTCTCTGTCAGTTCTTTCACCACGGCGCTGGGACGCTCCACGACCTCCCCCGCGGCAATCTGATTGACGGTCGCTTCATCCAGGACTTTGATTCTTCCCATAATACTCCCTTCCCGTAATACTCCCTTTTGCATCTATATCTGACTATATATCACTACCCACTACAAAGTTCCCTCTGCAGATCCGCCAGCATGCTCAGGGCGTGCAGCGGCGTCATCTCTTCCACCTTGCATTCCCGGATCTGCCGCAGCACATCCTCTTCCTCCTTGCTGACAGTCGGACTTTGATAAGAAAAATCCGCCGTATTCTCCGTGTCAAAGAGAGAGAGCTGTTCGGCGATCTGCTTGGATGCCTTTTTGCTGTTGTGAGAAAGGCTTTCTTTCTCCAGGCGTCTCGCAATATCCCTGGCGCGGCGCAGAACCGGTTCCGGCACACCCGCCAGTCTGGCCACCTGGATGCCGTAACTGCGATCCGCTCCGCCCCGGCAGATTTTCCGCAGAAAAACGATGTGATCTCCCTGCTCTTTCACCGCGATATTGTAATTGCGCACTCCCGGCAATTTTCCCTCCAGCTCTGTCAGCTCGTGATAGTGAGTGGCAAAAAGCGCTTTCGCCCCCAGCCGATTGGGATTGGCGATATATTCCACCACTGCCCAAGCGATGCTGAGACCGTCAAAGGTACTGGTTCCCCGGCCGATCTCATCCAGAACCAGCAAGCTGTCCCGGGTGGCATTGCGGAGAATATTGGATACTTCTGTCATTTCCACCATGAAGGTGCTCTGTCCGCTGGCCAGGTCATCCGACGCGCCTACCCGGGTGAAAATCCGATCCACGATGCCGATATCCGCGTAAGAAGCCGGCACGAAAGAACCAATCTGCGCCAACAGCACAATCAGAGCCGTCTGCCGCATATAAGTAGACTTCCCAGCCATATTGGGACCGGTGAGGATGGCAATCCGGTTCTGTTTCTCGTCCAGGTCAGCGTCATTTGCCACGAATTGGTCATGGGGAATCATCCGCTCCACCACCGGATGGCGGCCGTCCCGGATATGAATCTCTCCATTCTCATTGAGGATCGGGCGGACATAATGCCTGGCAGACGCCACTTGTGCCAGGGAGGCAAAGACATCCAGCGCCGCCACCGCCTTGGCCGTGGTCTGAATCCGCACGATCTCCCCCGCCACGAAATCGCGCAGCTCCGCGAATAAGTCATATTCCAGCGTCCGCAGTCGATCTTCCGCCCCCAGTATTTTATTCTCCAGATCTTTTAGTTCCGGGGTGATATAGCGCTCCGCTCCGGTGAGCGTCTGTTTCCTGGTCCAGGTATCCGGCACCAGGTCCAGGAAAGAATTGGTCACTTCCAAATAATAGCCGAAGACTTTATTGTAGCGGATTCGCAGATTCTTGATTCCGGTGGCTTCCCGCTCCTTCTCTTCAATCTGGGTCAGCCACTTTTTCCCGTCGGTGCCAGCAGAGCGCAATTCATCCACCTGAGAGGAATACCCTGCCTTGATGAGATTGCCGTCCCGCAGGGAAATCGGCGGATCATCCTGCAGACAAGCCTCGATCCGGCTGCAGACGTCCTCTAGGGGATCCAAATCCTGAAAAATTTCCCGCAGCAGCGTCCCTTTACACTCTCCCACCAGCATGCGAATCGCCGGCAGAGTCGAAAGAGACGTCTTCAGCGCAATCATATCCCTGGCATTCACCGTGTGGAGACTGACCCGCCCAATCAATCGCTCTAGATCATAGATGGGACCCAAGTATTCCCGCAATTCCTCCCGCAGTAGAGGAGTTTCCACCAGCTCCTGCACCGCGTCCAGCCGGGCGTTGATTCTCTCTTTTTGAATCAGCGGCTGTTCCAGAAAGGAGCGCAGCAGCCGGGCACCCATGGCAGTTTTGGTCTGATCCAGCACCCACAAAAGAGAACCTTTTTTATTTTTCTCCCGCAGCGTCTCGGTCAGTTCCAGATTGCGCCGGGCGGTGGCGTCCAGCAGCATATATTTCTGAGTAGTATAGGGACTCAGTCTGGTCAAATGTTCCAGGGAACTTTTCTGGGTCTCCTCCAAATAGAGCAGCACCGAGCCGGCTGCCAGCGTCCCGGCAGGGGTATCAGAAAGACCCAAGCCGGCAGTGTCGCTGAGATGAAAATGATCAAAAAGCGCTTTCTCGCAGTTTTGCCTCTCAAAATACCAGGAGTCCAGCTTGCTGACAGTAAAATTCATGCGGAATGCCAGTTCGTCCAGGGGGACGTTCCAGCGGGTCTCCGCTTTGTCACAGAGAACCTCGGAGGGCTGAAATTTCTGGATCTCGTCCGAAACACCTTTTCCGTCTGAAACCTGGGTGACATAATACTCCCCGGTGGTCAGATCCACCGTAGAAATCCCATAGTAGAGTCCTTCCCGGACAATGGACATGAGGAATCGATTCTTCCCCTCATCCAGGGTTCCCTCGATCACATTGGTGCCGGGGGTGACGATGCGGATGACATCCCGCTTCACGAGACCTTTTGCCTGCTTGGGATCTTCCATCTGTTCGCAGATGGCGACTTTGTATCCCTTCTCCACCAGGCGATTGAGATACCCTTCTGCGGCGTGAAACGGCACCCCGCACATAGGCGCCCGCTTTGGAAGACCGCAGTTTTTCCCAGTCAGCGTCAGTTCCAATTCCCTGGAAGCGATCTGGGCGTCCTCAAAGAACATCTCATAAAAGTCTCCCAGCCGGTAGAATAAAATACAATCGGAATACTGCTCTTTTGTCTCCAGATACTGCAGCATCATGGGAGATACCACATCTTTGTGGGCCGCCAGGTCCGCCCTCGTCAATTCTTCTTCCATGATTGATTCTCCGCTTCTAAAAACATTCATCTATGAGCAAAGATTGATTCTTCACTTCTAAAAACACTTATTCAGAATTAAAACTTGATTCTTCGTTTTTAAAATCCTTCATCCAAAAACAAAGATAGATTCTCCCCTTCTAAAAGTTCATCCTCCATGGGCAAAGATTGCGTCTTCGCCTTTAAGAATCCCTCATCCAGGAGCAAATTTTCCCCTCCCGCCGCAGCGACAGCCAGCCGGTCGCAGCGCTCGTTCAGCGGATTACCCGCATGACCACGGACCCACACAAAGGTTACGCGGTGGGGTTCCATAGCGGCAAGCAGTCTTTTCCAGAGATCTACATTTTTTATAAACTCTTTCTTCGACCGCATCCAGTTTTTCCTGCGCCACTTGTCAATCCAGTGTTCATTGAAAGCATTGACCAAATATTGAGAATCCGAATATAATGTAACCAGGCAGGGACGAATCAGCGCTTCCAAGCCTGCGATGGCAGCCATCAATTCCATGCGGTTGTTGGTGGTTTGC
>CAZROZ010000155.1:0-4865 GCA_964601745.1 uncultured Lachnospiraceae bacterium
GTGGTCGATCTCTTCTGGCATCTCAAATTCCCCGAATTCTGTACCGCAGCTTAAGCACACATAAGCGGCATAATCCGAGCTGTGCGATGGGAAAGTGCTGTAGTCAATCGCGCCAAATCCATTATAGACCAGCGCGTCCCGCCTCCCCTGCATATGCACTTTTCTGGCGAGTTCCCGGTACAAATCCCCTCGTATCGTATACCCGAATGACGCCGTCATATCAGATCCGCAGTGGGGACAGCGGACACCGGGGTACCCTCTCTTTTCAGTCCCCTCCATTTGTAATATGAGTTCAGCCAGGTGGAACTGCTCCTCTTCTTTTTCAGTCCGGGGAAAGTCTTTTGCTTCTGCGGGTGTCGCTGCGCCGGCCCGGATTAAAGCGGCAATGATATTCTCATTTCCAGAAGGATTTTCTCGCGAGGGAAGATTTCTGCTGTCCAGAAGCACATCGATTTGCTCCTCTGTAAACATCTGCGGTCTTTTATCCGAGGAAAACGGCCGTTCGCATCCCAGTCCGATATCCGGGTCGGTTTTCTCTGTCTTTATCACGTGAACCTCCTTTCCACACCTGGGACAATATTTCGCATTGTCCCCGCCTGGGACATTGCTGATCCAGATATAATGGCACCCACTGCACTCATACTTCTTCTTGATGGGTGGACCAGATAAGCAGGATATGTCCTGTTGAAACGGAACAAACTTTCCCTTTCCTCGTTCCGTCCCGCAATACCGACAGTATCTGTCACCATCCTCCAGATGTTTATGGCAATTGAGGCATAAATTTTTATCTGGCCTGGTTACCATGACGGGATCGCGATCATACTGCATTGCCGCGCTTTTGATGGCATGATTCTCTTTTTCGACCCTGTTTTCTCCTGTAAATTCCTCTTTCACTGTTCTTTCTCCTCCCTTAGCATCGCAGCCACACAGCAATCCGGCTCATTCTCCACATAATTCCAGGTGTGAGCAGAATCGCCCATACAGACCGCTTTGTATTCACATTCCCGGCACTTCCTGCTTCGATCAGACCGATCTGCCCGAAAAATCCCGTTTTTTCTGGAGATGAGACATATAAATGTCTCCTCTCCTGCTCTCAGGCTTCCCATGGGTACTCTCACCCTTCCCATGGGACGAATATCATTCAACCTCCTCGTCTCCCGGCGCGAAACGCCTCCAGGGCGGCCATTCCCATCTGTGTCACCGGTTTCACCCATTTTCCGGAGTAAAGGTGGATCTGCATCAGCACGTAGCGCACCGGCTCGTCAATATAGCAGCAAAGAAAGATCACCCAATAAGGCGCCTTCAGGACGAATCCGCTGAGCAGGACACAGGGAAGCACCATCAGATACATGAACACGATCTCCAATACCGTCCCGTACATCGCATCGCCTGACGCGCGGTAAATGTCATTCTGCATCCAATTTCCCATGCGGATCACGGAGACTGCCATATAGATCAGCACCATCCGCAGACCGGCAGTGTAGGATTCCCCAGACAGGCTCATGGCAGAAAGCAGTGGTTTATGCACGAGAAGAATCAGCAGATCCGCGGTCAGGATCACGCCGCTGCAGAGGTACACCAGCCTCTTGGCCCGCTCAAACGCAGTATCCAATCCCCCCGCACCGACGCATTTTCCGACCAGGATAGAAGCGGCATTGGCAAAGCCAGTGAAAAATCCGATGATCATGCCCTCCAGCGTGCGAAACACCGCCAGAGCGGTGATCACATACTCCGGCTGTCGTCCCAGTGTGATATTGATCACCATATTTCCCACGCCGATCAGGACCTCATTGCAGATGATAGGAAAGCACTTGACCAGATAGTCTCGCAGCTGTCTGCCCTTCCAGCGAAAATGTCCCCGCACCCGGGAGAGATACGGGTACCCGCTGCGCAAAACCAGCAGATAGATCATCAGCACATTTACAACGGCCGCGCAGGTTGTGGCCAGTGCCGCGCCGCGTATCCCCATGGCAGGAAATCCGAACTGTCCATAGATGAAAACCCAATTGAGGATCAGATTCGTCGCCACCGAGGCAACTGAGGCGAACATGGGAATGCGCACCCGCTCTGTCGCACGCAGCAGACAGCTCATCGCCATGGAAAAAATCTGCAGAAAATAGGCGAATCCCACAATGCGCAAGTACTGCACCCCGATCTCCTGGATCGCCGCCTTGTCCGTATAGAGCTCCATGACCTGCCGCGGGGCAAAAAGTGCCAGACACCCGAATACCACCGCCACCGTCATCATGCACAGAAGCGTCATGCCGTAGGATCGCTCGATGCCGTCGTCCTCCCGGGAGCCCCAATACTGGGAGATAAAGAGCATGCCACCGCCCACAAACCCCCAATAGCAGGAGAACATGAGGGAGGAGAACTGGGCACAGAGTCCCAACGCCCCGACGGAAAGTTCTCCCAGAGGGGCCACCATCATGGTGTCAATCATGCTGGCAGTGGTGGTCAAAAGATTCTGCAGTGCCACCGGAATCGCCACGGATGCCAGCTTCGGGAGAAAAGTCTTCCAGGGAAACGGTGTTTTATTGTGCCTTGTCAGCTCTTGTGTCATGTGTTCTATCGCCTCCGCGAAAAATCGATGGAGCCATTTCTGCCTGTTTTGCTGCTGGCTCGCCTCGAAGGCGGTGTCGTTGCTATCTGAAAGTTCCGATATCCACCCTCTCATGCGTCGATGTCAATCAACCTAAAACGTGGTGAACTCTTTTCACCACATCTGATTCCCAAAGTCCGCTCTCCTGTTTTGCGGCCAGCGCAATGAGGTACTGTGCGGTATCAAGTCCCCATCTCATCCCTGTCTGCTGGAACCTGGTCTCTAACGATCTCTTATCTCCGCTCTCCATGATTCCACTATCGGTCAAATAACCTTGTTCCCAATACTGGGGATAATTGATATAATTTTGATTTATCTCTATATAATGATACAAATTTACAGTATTTTTGTAAATTTCAGAAGAATTCAGCTCACTCAAGACTTCCTTCCATCTCCCGTCTTTGAGCTTTTTGCACACTTCCCACGCCCATGGGACATATCTGGATTCGTCCCCCTTGTATTTTGCCTTTCCAAAGGAATAGACAGCATCCCTTAGAGAAAGGAAATCCAGGATCAGGACGACAGAATCTCCGAACAGCTCCTCCTTCATCCTTGAAATCCATTCCGCGCCGTCGCTTAGCAAAATCACTTTCTCATAGCTGTCATACCCATTGCGAACTGCGGCCGCTAGCAGATGTTTTTTGAATTCCGAGACGGATCCGAGATAGCTGATAAATTCCTTCTTCTCAAGCCTTCCGCGGAATGTCCCTTCTCTATTTTTCCACTCAGAATTTTCATCTACTGTAAAGAAGATGCCAACCCTGTTCTTTGTCCTCGTGGAACAGCCTTCCTCCCGTCTTCTTGTGTTCAGGAAACTGCCGTGAACCGCTATATACAGCGTTCCTTTCCGCTTCTTTAATGTAGCTGGCAAAGATTTTGTATGGAATGCCTCCCAGATCTCCTCTGCGATACGGCGGTCTTCCTCAAAAACGAGCTTTCCCACGCAATCCGCGGCTTTTCGGATTGTATCATCGTCGACAGAAATGTGAAATGTCCTCTTCAGCTTCTCCTCTGCCATCTGAAAGGATGCCTGATCCTGTGCCAGGTAAGCGCACGCAAGCATAACAGACACGCTCAGCTTAAAAGGCAGTTTGTCGATCCCCAGAAAGCAGTCAAGCGGGGCAACGCTCTTTCTCCCTTCTTATTCTAATAAACGCTCTCTACTCCCTCTATCAACCGGCCGCAACCTGCGCCGCGAAATGGTGAGGGGACCGTTCAACGTCATGATCGTCCTTGTCTCAAGCTGGGATGAGGTGAGATTGATTCCTCTTTCCCGATATTCTCTTTTTTTTAGAGAGGAGCATATCCTCATCAGCCTCACGGAGGAGAGCCATTGTCTCTTCTGCATACAAATTCTGAGTAGCTAAGGACAGTTCTCTCCCCATCCTTTCAATTTCGCTAAGTTTTAGGAAATGGTTCGGATCTTTTAGCCCGTCACGAATCTTCTCTTGAAATTCTTCGTTGATGCACTGAAGATCTTCCATGATCTCATCCACACTGCGATTTTCCCGTTCTTGCATCGCACCGCACCTCCCTTTCCCATTCATCCTATCCCACTTGACCAAAAGATGTCAATGGACAATTATCATTGACAGATGTGATTCCAATCCAGGTAGTGGAATGGCACAAAAGAGCCCAAAGGAAGCTGGGGCAGTCTATAGCTACCTGCTTTTTCGTGCAAATCCTCCCGCTTGTAATCTGCTTTTTCGTGCAAAATTTGCTTTTTTCTACTTGCTTTTTCGTGCAAATCCTAAATCTTTTTATTTGCTTTTTCGTGCATCCTGCGATATAATCGGCCTGTAACAAAGGCTTAATCATTTGTAATGCGGTTCCTCTCTTGTGCAGAAATGAAAGCATCGTATTTTTGCATTTTCAATGCTACCAGAAAAAGGGCAAACATGGAGATTTTCATGCTGAGAAGAAAAATTTACGACGATCTCATCGCCTGGAAAATGAACAGTCGCGGTCGATCTGCCATCATGATCGACGGAGCGCGGCGCGTCGGGAAGAGCTACATCGCCGAAGCATTCGCCAAAGCAGAATATAGGAGCTACCTCCTAATCGACTTCTGGAACGCACCGAAAGATGTCCTGGACCTATTCGACAACGACAGCGCCGACCTCGATCTTTTCTTTGCGAAACTATCAGCCTATTACTCTACTGTTCTATATCGGCGGGAATCTCTCCTCATCTTTGATGAGGTGCAGCAGTATCCGAGAGCACGGCAGCTTATCAAATACCTCGTCGCGGACGGCAGATACGA
>CAZROZ010000156.1:0-4846 GCA_964601745.1 uncultured Lachnospiraceae bacterium
CTACAAATTCACTCTGTGAACTTGACGACTTCGCGCAGCGAATGTCGCGCACTACCAAAAAGGAGTCACCCATGCATCCCATCAAACATTTTCAAACCATCACAAAGCACCGGCACATGGTGATGAAGTACTGTTTTCAGGTCGGCCTTTACCGCCAGGGCCTGCTCCACGATTTGTCAAAATACGGTCCCACCGAATTTATGGTCGGGGCGAAATATTACCAGGGAACCCGCAGTCCCAACAACGCGGAGCGGGAGGAAAAAGGCTACTCTGCCGCCTGGCTGCACCATAAAGGCCGCAATAAGCACCACTTTGAGTACTGGATTGATTACACCCTGCAGGACAATGGGACAATGGCCGGAATGAAGATGCCGATCCCTTATGTAGTGGAAATGACGCTGGACCGAATCGCTGCCAGCCGCACCTATAACGGTGCATCTTACACCGATCAAGATCCGTTGCGCTATTTCAAGCGGGGACGGGATTACGACATGATGCACCCGGAGACCAAACGTCTCTTAGAGCACCTGCTCACTTACCTGGCGGAAAACGGAGAGGCGGCGCTCCTCACCTATCTGCGCTTTGATCTGATCCCCTCCTATCGCCGGGAAAAATTCAAAAAAGCAGTGAGGAAACTCCTTGGACAGGGAAAAAGCAAACTAAACCAACTCTCTGCGGCCTCACCCAAAGAAAAGCCGGAAGAGCAACAAAAATGAAAAAAAGAGTGCCGTTCCCGCGATTCCTCTCCATTGAAATCAGGGAGCAGCACTCTTTGGCGTCTATCTATTAGGTAAGTCTGTTTGTTTTGTCGCGGTAGCATCCATTTTCACAGCGCATCTTCATTTCACCACGAGCGCGATTGATTCTCTCCTGCGCGGAAACCACGAAGGGATTGATTCCTCCAGGGTGAAAACCACGAAAGAGATTGATTCCTCCAGGGTGAAAACCACGAAAGAGATTGATTCCTCCACTGCAAAAGCCATGAACGCATCTATTCCTCCAGCGCGGAAACCGCATCAGCGATGGTTTTCTCCGTCGCCTCTCTGCCATATTTCTCAACCTGAATTTTATTTCTCTCACCGTGGGTCAGGCATCCCGCGCCGCCCACACAGCCGCCTACACAGGCCATGCCCTCGATGAAGTTGACATCCAGCACGCCTTTTTTCTTCTTCAAAAGAGCCATCCGGCATTCCTCGATCCCGTCACAGGAGACCGCTTTCAGCTGGAACTCATTCAAGCCCTGCTCTTTCAATCCCTCGGCCACAGCTTCCGCCAAACCGCCACAGCGGGCAAAGATCCTGCCGTAATAAGAAGCCCCGTCCAAAGCCCCGTCGGGAAGCGCAGTGATATCGATGTCCCGGCTGTCAAATAGCGCCTGCAGCTCCTCAAAAGTCAGCACTGCGTCCACATACGGTTTGACCGTATCCAGCTGAGCCTCTTTTTTCTTTGCCGTACACGGTCCAATAAAGACCACTTTGGCATTTTCCCTGGTATCCTTGATATATTTGGCTATTGTCGCCATCGGGGATAAATTATGGGAAACATTCGGCTCCATCTCCGGAAAAGCGGATTTTACATAAGAGACAAAGGCCGGACAACAGGAGCTAGTCAGAAATTTCTTCTCGGCCAATTCCTTGGATTCTGCCTGTGCCACCATATCCGCGCCGAGAGCAGCCTCCACGATCGACTGGAATCCCAGTTCCTTCAGGCCGGTGACCACCTGTCCCAGTCTGGCGTATTGGAATTGACTGGAGATGGACGGCGCAACCACCGCATAGAGTGGGTAAGCCTCTCCCTTCTCGCTTCTTTTGATCAGATCCACCACATTTAAAATATAGGACTTGTCCATGATCGCGCCGAAGGGACACTGATAGACACAGGCACCGCACGCGATACACCTCTCGTCATCGATGGCCACAGCCTCATCCTCTGCGACAGAGATTGCCTTGACCTTACAGGCGTTCTGACAAGGCCGTTTTCGATTCGCGATGGCGGAATACTGGCAGACTTTCGCGCACATCCCGCATTCCACGCACCTGCTCTTATCAATATGGGCGACGTGATTGTAATCAAAGGAAATCGCGTCCCTGCGGCAGGCGTCGGCACAGCGGTGAGCCAGACAGCCGCGGCAGGAATCCGTGACCTCATATCCCGCTGCAGGACACTCATCGCAGGCAATCTCAATCACTTCAATCACATTGGGATTGTCTGGATTTCCTCCCATAGCCAGTTTGACCCGCTCCGCCAGGATCGCCCGCTCCTTATAAACGCAGCAGCGCATAGTCGGTTTCTTGCCCGGTACAATGGTTTTCGGAATATCCAGCACATTCTGCTGCAGCGTGTCGTTCCACGCGTTCCTGGCGACTTCCGTCAAAACCCGGTATTTCAGATACTGCACCTTCGTATCAAATTTTTTCTCTTCATTCATGGCCCGCAACTCCTCATTTCAGTTCTATAGTTAACGACATAATTAAGTTCACTTTGATTTTCAATGAATTCAACAAAAAGCACTTTACAATTCAAAGTGAGATGCTTAGTGTCGTTTACTGTAGTTGACGACATAAATTAGCTCAATTTGATTTTCCATGAATTTTGTATTTCATTGTCAATTGTCCTTCCGGCTGAATCTTGCCCGCATGTGCTCACTGACAGTCCGCAGCACTAGATTTAGCGCTTTCTGCGTCTTCTCCTGCGCCATGGCGCTCAAGGCCTCATTTGCCTCTTCTGTCAGGTCATACGCTCCGCTTTCCTGCATTTTCCGGTCATAGCGGCAGAGAATCTCTCTGGCGGCATCCGCAAAATGATTCCGATAGCGATCTGAATCCGCGACACAGTCCGCATACTGGGCATCTACCAGAGCATTGAGCAGCCGGCTGTTCCAGTAAAAATTATTTGTGGAGACATCCGTGCTCACCTGTGCAAGATAAGCAGGCATCTGACTGACATTGGTGTAGACAGGCAAAAATGCGCCGAACACAGTGGGACCGAAACACACCCATTCCACTCCCTTGATGGCATCCGGCATGTATCCCCGGACCTGACAGATCATGGCAACCCCGGTGCGGTTGATCCCAATGGGCCGATAAATTCCAGGCACCTGCGCATGGGCGGAATACGGGTCAAAAACCGTCCCCTGATAGTGAGAGGACAAAAGGTACGTGATATCCTCCACTGTCACCTTTTTCTCCGGCACGATAGCCCAGGGGATATCATCGCTCTCCGGTCCAAAATCCGCGTCCGTACCTTCCCACATATAATCCGTGGAATTCAGATACCTTCCCATATACCAGACACGAGGCGTATTATAGAAATGATCTTGATCGCAGCGGGAGCCGAATGTGGCCCGGATATCCAGCTGATTTTCTCGATAGATCGCCAGATGATTTTCCTCTAAGAACGAGATCATATCCGCGGAACACAGATGCTCCCTCTGCTCTCCAAGTGCATCCTGAAAATCAAAGTCATCCAGGCCGAATTGATTTGCCATCAGCACACAGGTGTCGTCTTTCACCCTTTTCGCCAGGAAATGATGACCGCCAATGGTGTCCAGCCACCAGATCTCATCCTCATCGCAAAAGGCGATTCCATTGTTCTCATAGGTGCCGTACTGCTCTAAAAGAGAGCCCAGGCGCAGCACGCCTTCTCTGGCGGAATGAATATAGGGCAGGACCAGCGTCACCATATCCTCTTCACCGATGCCGCCCAACACCTCCGGCTGATCCCCTTTCGTCTCCTGATAGAAAACCAGCGGATCCGCACCGAGAATTCTGGGATTAGAAGTGGTGGTCTCTGTGGCCGTCATCGCCACATTGGCGGCATTGATTCCAGAGGCAGCCCAAATCCCGCGCTTTTGATCCACGCTGGGGCAGGCAGTATAGCGCAGCGGCGTCTCCGGCAATTCGATCTTCAGATGGGAAATGACACTCTGATAGACCCGCGGCTGATCCTCCGGATTCACCACAGTCAATTTCTTCACCTCAAATGAGCCGTCGTCGGTGCGGGCAATCATCGTAGAGCCGTCATAGGTCGCACCCTTTCCAACCAGAATCGTCGTGCATGGCATATCGTTTTCTCCCTCCCTTTCTTTTCTCCAAGGCGCATCGCAATATGATGGCTGAAATCATTGTCAAATTGTTATCGCATCGCAAAATGATGGTCAGAATCATTGTCCCAATTTTTATCGCGTCGCAAAATGATGGCTGAAATCATTGTCCCAATTTTTGCTGCATCACAAAATGATGACCAAAATTATTGTCCAAAATGGTTTCCTTTTCCCATTGCCATAGTCAGATTTTAACCCGGCAGAAATTCTTTTTCCCTCTCCGCACCACGATTCCGTCTCCCGACAAGGTCTCCCTCGAAAAGGTGGTATAGATATCGGTGATCTTCTCACCGTCCACCGCTACACCGCCCTGCAAGATGGCACGTCTTCCTTCGGATTTTGAGGGAACGAGACCGGATTTTTGCAGCAGGCTCACGATATCCACCGCACCGTCCGTCAGATCCGCGTCTGTCAAAATCGTTGTGGGCATCTGCGCCGCGCTCCCGCCGGAAAACAGCGCTCTCGCGCTCTCCTTTGCCCTGTCCGCCTCCTCTTTTCCGTGAACCAGGCTGGTCAATTCATAGGCGAGAATCTCTTTCTTCTCATTGATCCTGCTGTCATCCCACTGATCCATCTCATCAATCTGTTCCAGCGGCAGGAAAGTCAGCATCCGCAGGCATTTTCCCACGTCGGCATCCGCCACATTTCTCCAGTACTGGTAGAATTCAAAGGGGCTTGTCTTATTGGGATCCAGCCAGACCGCGCCGGACTGGGTCTTGCCCATCTTCTTGCCCTCGGAATTCA
>CAZROZ010000157.1:0-4838 GCA_964601745.1 uncultured Lachnospiraceae bacterium
GCCACGCCGACACTGGAAAAGCTGACCATCACCCTGTTCGTCACCGATACCGCGAAAATGATAAAGGGGGAACTGCCGCAGAGCTGGGAACCATTCCTGTCTAATAAGCCAGGCAACATCATGGTATTTTTGGACAGCCTGATGAATCACGTCCTCTATCGGACAAGTTATGACCGGCTTTCCGCCCATGTAGAGCAGGCGCTCTCCGCCGAGGAAACGCTGACCGGACTTCCCATCGATGCGCTGGTGGAGTGCGACACTTTCCCCTGCGTGGATCGGCTGCTCGTTAAATGGATCTGCGAGCGCTTGACAGATGAGGACACCGGGGCGGGATTGGCCGGTCTTTCCATTCCGAAGGTCTGCCAGTTGCGGCAAAAGAAGCATTTTGCCGATCAATTTCATCCCAGCTACACCCTGCTGGAGGCAGCGTGGCACTTGATCAGCGTCTCGAACTATCAGCCCATGAGCAGCCTTCCGGAGCTGGAGAGACACTATACCTCCAATGATTATCGGATCGACACCTGGTACCGCACTTTTATCCGGAGTCTGGACAAGGCGGAGCAACCGACGATGTTTGGCAAACTGCGGGAACTGGTGGAAAATATTTATACGAATGAATACCTGGATCGGCTGCTGCCCGCATGGAACGCGGCGCTGGATTACCGGAAGGTCTCCGATGGCATTCCCCAACAGATCTATTTCTATCAGAGCCGCGTCAGAAATCTCCGGGAGCGCACCGTCGTCATCATCTCCGATGCGATGCGCTATGAAGTGGGGGCGCAGCTGGCTGAAAAACTGCAGGAAGACCCCAACAGCACTGTCAGTTTCAGCGCCCAGCTCTCGGTTCTGCCCTCTTATACCGCGCTGGGAATGGCTGCTCTTCTGCCCCACCAAGAATTAACCATAACGGACGATTATAAAGTTCTCATCGACGGCAAGGTCACAGACAGCCTGGCTGCCAGGGAAGCCATTCTGCAATCTGCCCAGCCTCAAGGCGTCTGCATCCATTTTGATACGCTGAAGCATATCAAGTCCACCGCCGAGCTGCGCAGCATTTTCACCGGCAAGCAGGTGGTCTATGTGTATCAGAATCAGATCGATGCCAGGGGCGAGACGATGCAGACGGAAGACGAGGTATTCGAGGCCTGCGAGGAGGCGGTGGATGAGATTGTGGCGCTGATTCACCGGATTGCCACCAGCGGAAATACATACCATTTTTTAATCACCTCGGACCACGGATTTTTGTATAAAGCTGATGCGCTGAAGGAGAGCGATAAGATCAGCCATCCCGTCCACAAAGATGCCTTGACGGAGCGAAGATTTATCCTGGATCAGGAAGCGGTTCAAGAAGACGGCGTGTCCAGCGTCCGCCTGGGTGACGTGCTGAAAAACGGCGACGAAAGGCACGTCTCTTTCCCGACCAGTGCCCGCGTCTTCACCGCCGGCGGGGGGATGAACTATGTGCACGGCGGCTCCTCTCCCCAGGAAATGATCCTTCCAGTGCTGGAAATCAAAATGGAGCGCTACCATATGGATACCCGCACCGTGAGCATTGAGCTGCTCAGCATCGTGCGCAAGATCACGGGTGTGATTACCTCCCTGGATTTCATTCAGACGGAAGCAGTGAGCGATACCGTCAAGGCGGCGACATTCCGCATTTTCTTCGTCTCTGAAAGGAATGAGCCGATCTCCAACGAGTGCATCCTGAAGGCGGATAACCGGAACGAAGATCTGGGGAAGCGGGTGAGCAGGCTGACCTTCACCTTTAAAAGCCAGCGATATGACCCCTTGAAATCGTATTACCTCATCGCCTTGAACGCGGAAACCGGTGTGGAAGCTTTTCGCCGGGAAATGATCATCGATATCGCTTTTGCGGATGACTACGGATTCCTATCCTAGGAGAAAGCGGATCGTTGTAGAAAGGGAAATAAAGCTCTGAAAACAGGGTCAATGCGGGAGAGAGTTAGCATTCCGAGAATCATTTTTTGGTCTTTTGGTCTGGGTCAGAAGATGGGGAAAAGGAGCATACGTTTTTCCTATAGTTAACGACACAATTCACATCGTTTTGGTTTTCAATGAATTCAACATTAAAAAACCACTTTATGGTTCAAAGTGAGATGCTTAATGTCGTTAACTATAGAAAACGCCAAAGGGGGTTTCTTTTCTCTTGAGTAGTCACAATCATTCTTCTGGTGAACCGGAAAAACGAGTATTTTTGCATCTGCTGCCGGTTTGCCATAAATTTACGTGTATAATGTGCTCTGAAATCAATAATATAATTTATATCAGCATTATCTATAAAAATATTAAGCTTTACTTGATATCGAGTAAGTGATATCATCTCCCTCGGTAAAATTAATGATGGCTGTCGCGATTTCCGATTTTTCTAACATACTTCGGCAAATTGCTGCATTCATGTCAATGAAAGGATGAAAACCATGAAAAAGAAAATACCTGCATTTCAGACGGTGCTTGCGGTCTGCTTTCTGGCAATCATGCTCTTGGTATCTGCTCGTCCACAGACAGTGGAGGCAAAGAGTAAGGAAAGCGATTTCAGTAAACATGCATACTTGTCCGGGATCAATACAAACGATTACCAACATCTTTACTTTCAACGTGCTAGCAGAGTCTGTAATTATCTGGAAAAGACAGCTGATGGATGCATGAGAGTCACAGTGGACAAAGATGCTTCTGGCGAGGAAGAAGTAATTATCGAATACTATGACAGTTCCCTCCGGCTGATCTCAGAGAAGAAACTTGCAAAAGAGTTGAAATTCGGCGGATTTTATGCCGGATCTGATGCCTACTACATTGTATATTATGCCAATAATGATGAGGAAAGTAATGATACAGAAGTATTTCGATTTGTCAAATATGATAAAAATTGGAGTAAACTAGGATCTGCCTCGCTTTATGGGGCTAATACACAGCACCCTGTTGATTTTGGAACTGTCCGCATGACTGAATACGGAGGATATCTGTACGTTCACTCCTGTCACACAATGTATAAAAAACCAGAAGATGGCTTAAATCATCAAGCTAATGTTATGATCCAAGTTGATGAAGCGTCCATGCAGATCGTAAGCGCGGATACCCGTGTTGGAGGTGGCTCCTACGTCAGTCATTCTTTTAACCAGTTTGTATTGGTAGATGATGCCGCGAACCTGGTTGCTCTGGATCATGGAGATGCCTATCCCAGAAGCGTTGTCCTCAGCAAATACCGGAGCAGGGCAGGTGAGCCTGCGCTCTCCACAAGAGGAGACCAATATGACCTCTTCCCCATCTCAGGCGAAACCGGTGATAATTTCACAGGGGTATCAGTCGGAGGCTTCGAATATTCTCCCACCCATTATCTGGCTGCTATCACCTCTGTGGATCAAAGCGATCCAAAAAGTAGCAGTCGGCGCAGCAACGTTTACGTTCTCGCAGTGGATCGCAATTCGCTCGTCAGTACGACGGTCACCAAGATTACAAATTATACCTCTGATAAGGAAATAGATGCCTGCACACCACAACTTGTGAAGATAGATGCCAACAACTTTCTTTTGCTTTGGAACGAAGTGAATACCAAAAAGATCAGCGCTTATGAACCTGAAGGAGACCCCAAAAAAGTTCCCAACTTGAAATATACATTTCTCGATGGAGCAGGGAACCAGGTGAGTCAGGTCTTTTCTTGTGACTATGCATACCTCTCTGACTGCAAGCCCATTGTGATGAATGAAAAGGCAGTCTGGTATACTTCGATTCTGGACAAATATCCGACTTTCTATTCTATAGACAGGAGCGGATCCCTAAAGGTAGAGACACCTTATTCTCTCTCTTTCAAATCAATTTCTATTGAGCAGTCTCAACCAAATCGGAAGAATTGGGAAGATGTACATTACAGTTACAACTATACCGGTAAAGCAATCAAACCAGTTGTAACAGTAAAAGATGGAGAACAGAAATTACAAGAGGGCATTGACTACACTGTCTCCTACAAAAACAATAAAAAGGTCGGCACTGCCAGCATCATAGTAAAGGGCAAAAATTTATATACCGGATCTAAAACGTTGAAATTCAAAATTCTGCCCAAAAAGGTTCCGACTCATCTTGATTATTTCTCTGCATTTAATGCTTCAAAAAGGAAAATTTATTGTTATTGGGACACTGAAAAATATGCGACTGGATATCAGATCCAATATGGTATCCAAAATAGCGACAACATGAAAACCATCACAATTAAGAAAAAATCAGTGGACGAATATCAAATCAAGAATCTGAAAAAGGGAAAGGTATACACGGTCCGCATTCGCGCCTACAGTATCATCTCAGGAAAGAAATACTACAGTGACTGGTCGACTGATATAGTACATATTACAGAATAAATGAGATCCCTGGAATTTCTATTCCAGTCTACCTATCGAACAAAAAGCGACGTCGAATCATGATGACGTCGCTTTTTTTGTCTGCGCTATCAAATTGGTCATGTCTTATTTGCATTATCTGGATCCCATCTTCAACAATTTCATCCTAGAAAAATACTCCGATGCAAATAATTTGCTTCAGCAATGTCCTAGTTTCGCCTGTCTCATTTCTACCCCGAACTACAATCATGTGGAACGGAACGTATTAATGTGACAATGTCCTCTGCCGGGCCTTTTCAATTTCTACGTCCATGGCTGAAACAGCTCCGCTAGAAGTTGATAATAAGTAACAATGTCCTCTATCGGACCTTTCTCATTTCTACCGAGGAAAAGGAAAGGAATAGATGGAAATAAAAAAAGGTAACAATGTCCTCTATCGGACCTTTCTCATTTCTACCTGGACTATAAAGCTGTCCAGTGGGCGCGGGACGA
>CAZROZ010000158.1:0-4813 GCA_964601745.1 uncultured Lachnospiraceae bacterium
TTTTTTGCTTTGGAAAGACGCAGCGCATTGTCTTTGTCCCAGAGACGGTCGTAGGCAAAACCGGTGACCTTCTCACAGACGGCGATCTCCTGGGGAGTTGCCTTGCTGGTGTCCTCTCCTTTGCGACGCGCGATCTCTTTCTTGATGATCTCGAATTCCGGTTTGTTCATCGGGAAGAATTTGGCGGCCAGCAGGGTCAGCAGCATCAAAACGACTGGTACGAAGATATAGATGTAGGCGATCCCCCGCTGGGTAGCGGCACTCTGCCTGGCACCCGCCGCCGCGATCGTTTCATCGTAGCCCACAAAGCCCAGCATGAGACCGATGATGGCAGTGGAAAATCCGGTGGCGATTTTGCGAACGAAGGTTGCCATTGCGGAGCAGGTAGCCGGACGGTTGATGGAAGTGATCAGTTCATCCACATCCGCCATATCCGCCAGGATGGCGTAAATGCTGGTGGAGGTTCCCGCCATGCCCAGTCCGATGACGAAGGAGAGTGCCAGAATCACGGTAAAATTAGCACCCTCATGGGAGAAGAATAAAAGAGCCAGGGTAGCGGCGATTCGCAAGGGTGTGCCGAACAGGATGGGGAATTTTTTGTTGGTCTTTGCCATGACAGGGGTAAAGAGGATGGTGCCGATGAATTGGGAGAGCAGGATGACCGCCATCAGATAGGTGAAGCGTCCTCCCCCGTAGGCATTGAGCACATCATCCACGTAATAGACGGCAAGCCCGGTGACAAAATCTGCGGCACCTTGACCCAGCAGGAAGATTGCCACGAACAATTGGAAAGAGCGGCTCTTGTAGACGGTGAGCGACTGTACAAAACTCTGCTTGAATCCCACCTTGACCGGCGGTTTCTGGCGTTCCCACGTGCCAAAGAAGGTGAGCAGAATGACGACGAAGAATAGAACGCCGAAAATGATTGCCACGGTCAGATAAGAATTGGCGTTGGTGTTGTCTTTGATCAGCAGAGTGGGAATGAGTCCTGCCAAAATCGCGCCGAAAGTGGAGAAAATCATGCGGACCCCAGAGAATTTACTGCGGACGGTGTAATCTTCCACCATATCCGGCAGCAGCGCATTGTACGGAACCATGACTATGGTAAAGCCGGTTGAGAACAGCACGTACATAAACATGTAGAAGAAATACTGTCCCATCGTGTTGTTTCCGGGAAAAGTAACCCACATCAGAACGAAGGTTACGGCGGAAACAATGCTGCCGATCAGAATGTAGAAACGCTTGGCGCCGAATCGGGATTGGGTCCTGTCACAGATATTTCCCATCAGCGGATCGGTGATGGCGTCCCAGATTTTGCCGACCAGTGGAATCGTCCCCGCCAGAGCCGGTGGCATCCCCAACGCTTTTGTCAGGAAAACCGTAAAAAAGGTGCCGATGACTACAAAGGCGCCGCCTCCGTAAATGTCGGCACAGCCGTACGCGCATTGACGCAAAAAGCTTTTTTCACGTTTTTGCTGGTTGCTCATTTTCTTTTACCTCCTTTGAAAAAATGAAATTTATCTCATGTCTCCTTTGCACAAGGGAGACTTTCGTTCATGGCTGGTGAGCCGCTTGTGGGGGATGAGAACACTTTGGAAAAAGAGCGTTTACCTGGAATGTTTCTCAAAAATAGAGCATATCTGAGGCGTCTCTGGGAAAAGGTCCACTTATCGCTCCCCCTCAAAAATCGAGATCAATTGCTCGAAATATGGACTCTCTGCGCGGATAAAGACCGGCGGCTGGCCGATCGGCGCGGAAATCTGATAAATGCCCTGCCCGAACTCCTGGCCGGTAAAAAGATGGACCCACCTGTCCTTTGGCAGATAGCAGCTGCGGGATACAGCATCGGATTTTAGTACCGGCGCCACGAGAAGATCGCGTCCCAGCAGATACTCCGTCTTCTCGTCCCAGAGAAGCGGATCGTCATAGTGATAGAAGAGCGGCCGCATCAGGGGCGTGCCGTACTTCACTGCCTGCTCCATGCAGTCTTTGAGATAGGGACCTAGGTTCTTGTGCCATGTCGTACAGCGCACCAATTGTGCCAGCAATTCCGCATCGTCATCCACCTGGACATTATGGACAGGCTGGTTGCCCTCATGGCAGCGAAAGAGCGGCGAGAAGGCATTCATTTCTTCCCATCTCAGCAACAGTTCTTTGGAACGGCACATGGGAGGTCTGGTGGTATAGCCGCCCACATCGGAATGGGCAGTCGTAAAACCGCTCATCGCCAGGGAGAGAGTGGCAGGGATCACCGAGGGCAGACCGTCATCCACCGACCAGTCCACGTGCTGATCCCCGGTCCACATCATGTCGGAGGACGAGACGGTACCGGTATGGCCGGCGCGGGTAAAGAAGAAGACCTCGCCTTCGGCACCGCATTCCAGAATCGCCTCCCGGTTTAATTTTGCCCACCTGGCAGGCCATGTGTTGTGCACCACGGCAGGATCTTCCCCGCTGGAAAGCACACAGTCCACGGGCAGATATTCCCCGAAATCCGCCATCCAGCCGCTCATGCCGATCCCGATCATATTCTTTTTGATCAGCTCTTTGTACCAGGCATATGCGTCCGGATTGGAAAGGTCAATCATCGCGGCGGGAAAGGTGGTGATGGTGACCAGATAATCCCGGCCGTCTTTATCCTTCACGCAGTATCCCTTCTCGGATGCCTCCCGGTAGAGTTCCTTTTCAATCGCCAGGAATGGATTGATATAGCCCAGGAAGCGGATTCCCTGCTGTTTCCAGGCTGCGATTTTCTCTGGCAGGTCGGGATAGAGTGTCTCATCATAGTGCCAATTCCACATGACCTGGTATCCGAACCCGGTGCGCCGGCATCCGCACCAATCCTGGCACCAGACGCCGATGATCTCGGCTCCGGCACTGCGGGTTTTTTCCACCCGTCGCTGAACGCTCTCTGGTCCCTCCTGACAAGCCAGGATGCCTCCGTCATACAGCCAGGACGGCAGAACGCGGGGCCGTCCCAGAAGAGAGGAGAGATTCCTGGAGAGCTGTTCAAAACTGTCCGCCTGCCCGATCGTGATATGAGGGGGCTCTTCAAGGCGCAGGGCGACCTGCCCTTTGGCGCGGAAATCAAATTCCGCGTAGGAATCCGTGTGCACATGAACAAAGTATCTATCGCTGCTGACGAAGGTGGGCTGTGCATAGTAAGACTCATATTCGCCAAAAGGAAGTGTATCATCCGGGTGAATGCCGGTCCGCTCCTCCCGCGCGATCTTTTCCGTGATCCGCCTGGTGTTCTGGTGCTCTGCCACCCAGATGCGGACGAGTTCCCCAGCCAGATCGAATTTGGAATAGGTTTCGCCGCAGCCGTAAAAATGCTCCTCGCATCCGGCAGGGAGGGTAAGGCGGAAGCGATTGACCTTTTCCGGTACGCTGCCCTCCCACTGGATTGTAAGCCGATCTTTTCCTATATTTTTTAACGCCAGACAGACTTTCTGACCGCTTTTGGGGTCCAGATACCACAGTTTCCCTCCCTCGGCCTCTTTTTCCCTGCAGAGCAGCTCTGCCTTGCGCCAGTCGCCGCTGGTCTGCCGATAGTCAAAGCTTCCCCGTTCCATTGTAAAATGGTCCGCTCCGCATCCAAGCTCAAGCTGCAGTCCGTTCTGCCATTCTTCGCCCAGCATCATCAATAGTTGCCGCCTTTCTCTTTTCCAGTCAGCAGATAAAAAAGAAAACATCTGCTGTATTTTCTGCCTTTTCCACGATTTTCACCTCAAAAGGTGTTGTCAGTCAGTGGATCCTATTGTATCATGAGATCATCCTATGTGCGGGATGTCCATGGGTAGTATTTCTTTAAAATTGCCTTTCAGTGTTCAAATCATTATATGACAACAGATAATATAATACAAGAAGTAAATTATCAAAAGCTATTTTTTGCTGCTATGACAAAAGCTATTTTCCTGCTATGGCGTGCAGCAACGCGGCAGTATGCACTGAGCGCAGACCTCTCGTCGAAATAGAAAAGATATCCGCCGGACGAAGACTCTTTGAACAATTTTTGTGGCAAAAATGGAAAGGTATTCTCTGGAGGGAAATTCCCATACATTTTTTGTGCAGGACCAAAATCGCTATTTCCATTTAAAGCGTTCCATGGTACACTAGGTCATGGGATAAATTTTCTTATTTAGTTACTATTTTGATTCTATTATATTCTAAGTGAGTGATTTATTTCCTTTTTATTTTTATAAAAATATGATTTTGCGCTTAAGATTCCTTTCCACAATTTGATGTGGGATGTTGAGTGTGTCGGAAATCAATCGGAAAAATATAGATTTGCAGGAACTGATAGTTCAGAGAGGAAGGAAACCGATGAATCAGGAAACGATGTGCTCGATACTTTCAATCGGAGAGACGGCAGCGGTTGAATTCAAACGCTGCGGGAACGGGATTGAGCATGATACCTATGAGACTGTGTGTTCCTTTTTGAATCGGTTCGGGGGAGACCTTTTCCTTGGCGTCCTTGATGATGGGACGGTGATCGGAGTACCGGAAAAAGCAGTGCCGGATATGGTGAGGAACTTTGTCAGTGTGATTGGAAATGATACCGTTTTTCATCCGACGGTGTATCTTGCACCGGAGCGGATCGAATATGAGGGACATACGGTGATCCATGTCCATGTGCCTCCGAGTCCAGAGGTTCACAGTTACAGAAGAGTGATCTACGATCGTGTGGATGATGCCGATGTGAAAGTGACTTCTACCAGTGCGATTGCTGCCATGTATATACGGAAACAGAATGTATATTCGGAAAAAAGGATTTTTCCGTATGCAGAATTGGCTGATCTGCGCCTGGATC